>CAYLJB010000197.1:0-2505 GCA_964383785.1 uncultured Fluviicola sp. | reverse complement strand
TATCATTTTATTACCCCTACTGTATAAACATCCGTCATAATATATTCCCCTTATTCCGTCTAATTTTTCTTGAAATGAGTATTTTGTTATATTTGCTTTTTCGAAATCATGTATTTTTGATTGTGTTAATGTTTGCACTCTAAATACTTTTCCGTTATTAAAATTGATCGTATCGGTCATATTATATTTATTTATTTACATAAAATTAAATTTTTAAAAAATGAATATATATAAATAATAAAATGGCCAAAAATTTAATAACAAGATATAGACATACAGATGATTGTGAACTGGAATTTAGATCACATGTTCCGAATAATGTTTTTTATTTTATAAAAAATAAAATATCCGAAGACGAATATTCGGGAGATAAACAATCGGTGCACAGTATATCATTTTTGAAAGATGGTATGAGAATAGAAGTTTTTTTTGAAAACAAAAAACCTATTTGGGAAAAAGCTGAATATTTTATGAAAAAAGAATTAATATCTATACACAATTATTTAAATCTAGGTAAACTAACATTATCACATGAAATACCGCAGCCAAAACAGAATATAAATGAAAATTCTTCAGTTAGAATAAAAAAAAGAGAATCATATACATATATTAACTACTCGCATGCACAGGAATTTATATGGAGAATAGATTTTACTATAGTTAAAAAATTTTCATCTTTCTCAAATGCAAAAAATTTAATAGGCTCTTCCGCAAAGGAATTGTTTGATGAAAAGTTCACAGATGATGAAAATATATACGACTATGAAATAGAAATAGAACATGTTCCAAAAAAAATAGGCGCCGGAAACAAAAATCTTAAAGTCGAAGATCTAATTTCAGTTATAAATTATGTATTCACCGATTCCGATAAATTAACAATTGATAGTATGCATATATTTTTGAAATATATACCAGTAGTGGCAAATTTAATTTCAAAAAACTCTTATGTTGTGGAAAAATATGAAAACGGTGAAACACATTCTATTAATCCATTATTAACTACAGTTAAAGTTTTGACATCGCAATATTATTCAACAATATTTCCTCCAGTCGGATGGTATGTTACGAAAAAAATAGATGGTAAAAGATGTATATGTTTATTTTCGAATGAAGGATCTTATTTATTAAAAAATCTATCTTCCGGAACAGATCTATCTTACGTAACTGATGGATATTATATATTAGAAGGCGAATTGTTTGATAAAACTATATATATACACGACATCATGTATTACGACGGAGACAATGTTACTGAAAAAATTTTCGGGGACAGGGTTCAATTAATAAATAAGGCGTGCGAAAAATTTTCCGATTTAAAGGATTATAAAATTGTGGCTAAAAAATACGAATGTATAGATAAAGATAATATAAAAAAACAATTCAAATCAATAATTAAAATTTATGACGATATAGCAGATGATGGTTTAATTTTAGTAAAAAACGGAGATAATTTTTCCAACACAGAAACTTATAAATGGAAACCAGCAGATAAGTCGTCTATCGATTTTAGAATCGTGAAAATGGAAACTAATACATATTTTTTATATACATCTATAAAAAAAAGTGATATACAATTATATAATTTAATTCCGTCTAAGAATGGGGAAAAATTAATGGAAACAATTCCTTTAGGTAAAGATACAATTCCGTATGAGTTTAAGCCGGCTAATAATCCCGAAGCGTATATATATAAAACAAATCAAAAGTTACCAGATACATGTGTTATTGAATTGGTTCCTGTATCGTATATGCCAGCCGAATATAAGTTTATTAAAATAAGGGAAGATAAAAATAATTATGGTAATAATTTTCATGTAGCAGAAAAAACATGGTTTTATTGTTTTTCTCCTATAACATTTGAGAATCTATATTCAAATGTTGAATATTATTTCACGGAAGAAAAAAAAGATAAATACATACCAATGACGTCTTATATAAGTTACGTTAAAACAACATTAATAACAATGTTAAAAAATTACGATAGTGTTGTTGATTTAGGATCCGGTAAAGGTCAAGACTTAGGCAGATATTTAAGATCAAATGTAAAAAATTTAGTATGTGTCGATATCGATAAAGTGGCTTTATCGGAATTGGTCGGTAGAAGATTTAATTTTGCTGATAAAATGCCGATAAAAACTACTGTATACGTTTTACATGCTGATATATCATCGAATCATGTAATAAATGTAGAGAAAACATTAAAATTACTCGGAGGTAAAAAATCATCGGCTGTTGTTTCTAATTTAGCATTTCATTATATATGTGGCGATCAGAAAAAATTAAATGAAGCGATTAAATATATAAGAAATATTTTAGAAAAAGAGGGATTATTTATATTAACATTAATGGATGGTAAAAGAGTAAATGAACTTATAAAGGACTTAAAAAATGGTGATAGATGGAATTTAGTAGAAAACGATTCAGTTAAATATTCTATAATAAAAAAATTTTCTAATTCGTTTGGTGGTATCGGACAAAAAATAGAAGTATTGTTGCCATTTTCAA
>CAYLJB010000196.1:0-2521 GCA_964383785.1 uncultured Fluviicola sp. | reverse complement strand
TTGGTGCTTTCACCAGTCTTGCTTTTGCCCAACAAGAGCAAATTGTGATCCAGAAGGGATTGCAGGATCGCGCTTCAAGTCTCGGTTTGAGCGCTTCAGATTTCAATGGGATCGAACTTACATCTTCGGCCAGTTCACTTGCACCAGGTGCAAAACATGTGTATGTCAGACAAACATTTCAGGGAATTCCTGTCCTCAACGGTGTTGGAGGTGTTACATTGAAGGATGCTGCATTGGTTCATGTGTCAAATCGCTTTGTAGATCTTCCGGATGCTCCGGTTGCTTTGCAAACAAATACGGCTTACTGGGCTTTGGAACAGGCTGGAAAGCATTTGGGGATAAACGCACTTCTTGCTACTGTTTCTCAAGAAGATCAATCTAAAAAAGCTTACATTTTCAATGCTCCTGAGCTTTCTAAAAAGCCAATTCCGGTGCGCTTGTTCTGGATGGTCCAAAATGGTTCTTTGGTTCCGGTATGGGACATGAGTGTTTTGGTTCATGACAATTCCCATTGGTGGTCGATCCGCGTGCATGCACAAACTGGAGAGATCTTGTTCCAAAATGACTGGATGAGCCAATGTCAGTTTGAAGCTTGTGAATCTGCAACTGCGCATACGCACCACCAGACTTCGCGTTTGATGCCACCGCCTCCGGGTGCAGATCAATACATGGTGTATGCATTGCCGGTAATCAGTCCAAGTCATGGAAACAGATCTCTGTTGATCAATCCATCAGATCCTACTTATTCTCCTTACGGATGGCACGATACAGATGGTGTCATGGGAGATGAATATACAATCACATTCGGAAACAATGTTTATGCATCAGAAGACATTGACAACGATGATATTCCTGGTTACTCGCCAGATGGAGGATTAAACCTGAATTTTGATTTTGCTTATGATTCTCTGGTTGGAGTGCAAGGCAATCTGGATGCCGTGATCACGAATTTGTTCTACATGAACAACATGATGCATGACATTTGGGCTTACTACGGCTTTGATGAGCTTAGTGGAAATTTCCAAGAGACCAATTACACAGGAAATGGTCAGGGGATGGACCAAGTATACGCAGATTCACAAGATGGTTCTGGAACGAATAACGCCAATTTTGGAACACCTCCGGATGGTCAGAATCCACGCATGCAAATGTATTTGTGGACATCCAGCAATGTGCCAGATCTGTTGACGATCAATGTACCAGCTGCATTGGCTGGATCTTATGCAGCTTCTACAGCCGGATTTGGTCCACCTGTGCCTTCAACACCTATTACGGAAGACCTGGTTTTGGTGCTTGATGACGGAACAGATACCACTGACGGCTGCGGAGTCATTTCAAATGGTGCTGCACTAAATGGAAAGATTGCCTTGGTGCGTAGGGGTAACTGTACTTTTGTACAAAAAGTGGAAGCTTGTCAGGCTGAAGGCGCCATTGCTGTAATCGTGATGAATAATCAAGGTGGAACACCGATCTCTATGGGAGGAACTTCAGCGATTGTGACTATTCCATCCATCATGGTTTCTCAGGCAAATGGAAATAGCTTTGTAGCATCCATGAATGCCGGAAATACGGTTAATGGTACCATTGTGAACCCGGGTGATTTGACTGCTACGGATTCTGATTTTGATAACATGATCATTGCGCACGAATACGGACACGGAATCTCGAACCGACTTGTTGGAGGACCGGATAATGTAGATTGTTTGTATAATGCGGAGCAAATGGGAGAGGGTTGGTCTGATTGGTTCGGTTTTATGTTGACCATGTTGCCTGGAGACCAACCGGAAGACCCACGTGGCGTTGGAACATACGTAACAAATGAACCAACAAACGGAACTGGAATTCGTCCTGCTCCTTATTCTACTGATCCGGCTTTGAACGATTACACCTATGGGAACACCAATTCTAACAACCTTTCTCAACCACACGGGATCGGTTTTGTTTGGGCTTCTATGTTATGGGATTTGAACTGGGCCTTGATCGATTCACTGGGCTTTGATCCGAATGTGAAAACAGGAACAGGTGGTAACAACATCGCCATGGCTTTGGTAACGGAAGGATTGAAATTAACCGCTTGTGGACCTGGATTTGTAGATGGCCGTGATGCGATCTTACAAGCCGATCAATTGTTGTACGGAGGCGATTTCCAATGTTTGATCTGGGAAGTGTTTGCTAATCGTGGCTTGGGCTACTCAGCGGACCAAGGAAATCCCGATGATCGTAATGACCAGGCGGAGGCTTTTGATATGCCACCAGTTTGTTTATCTGCAGGAATAAATGAAAAGTCTTTCCCGGCACGTGTATATCCAAACCCAACGCAAAATGTGGTGAACATTGATCTGCAGGCTGCCGGACAATTGAAGCAGTTGCGCGTAGTTGATGTAACGGGAAAAGTGATCTTGTCTTTTGAACATCCGGAAAATGAAATTCTACAGTTGACCACTACTAATTGGAGTCGCGGTGTTTATATGCTTGTTTTGGAAACAGCAGAGGGCGTGGCTACAACAAGAATTGTGAAGCA
>CAYLJB010000195.1:0-2543 GCA_964383785.1 uncultured Fluviicola sp. | reverse complement strand
TGGCTCTGTTCGCGAATCCCGTGGGTTTTTCTATAGTGAAGCTAGGAAAGGCAACGGGAGCAGGTCATGGACAGGAAATCATTCCGGGGGTGGCTAAGGCAGTTGGGCGAATTGTCGGCACAGCAGCTTGAGCGGTTGAAAGCGCGACTGGCTGACGGCGAGGGTGGAGGCAATGCCTGTGACTGGGTCAATCGACATGCTCGGGAATGCCTGGCCTGTCCGCATTGCCAGGCGGCTCATGTGCAGCGCTGGGGGCGCGAGTCCGGGATTCAGCGCTACCGATGCGGTCACTGTCACCGCACGTTCAACGCACTGACGGGCTCACCGCTGGCAGGGCTGAAATGTCGTGAGGCGTGGGCTGATTATGCGAAGGCAATGATTGACGGTTGCAGCCTCCGCACTGCCGCGAAGCGTTCTGGGGTTCATTTGAGTACGGCGTTTCGCTGGCGGCATCGACTGCTGCAAAAGCCGGCACAAGCGCAAGATACTGAGTTGCACAATATCGTCGAAGCCGACGAGACGTATTTCCTGGAATCCTTCAAAGGGCGACGTCACCTACCCCGTCCGGCCCGTCATCGCGGAGGATCTGCCGCCCAGCGTGGTTTGTCTGCTGAGCAAATTCCGGTACTGGTCGTGGAGGACCGGGAAGGGCATCACTTCGATGCCGTCATTCCGAAGGTTGACTTGCCCACGGTCGGTTGCCTGCTCGCCCAAGTCCTTGCCCCCGACGCTTTGCTCTGCAGCGATGGTGCCGGCGTCTACCGCGCCACCGCTCGCCAGTTCAATCTGGCGCACGAGTCGATCAATGTCTCAGCGGGTCAGTATGTCCGCCAGCAGGTCTTTCACGTCCAGCACGTCAATGCCTATGACTCACGCCTCAAGCAATGGATGCGCCGCTTCAATGGGGTTGCCACCCAATATCTCACCAACTACCTCGGATGGCGCCGCCTTATCGAGCGCTGCGCTGGAAAGCTGACGCCTGAGATATTCGTCAGGCATGCAATGGGTTGAAACCAACGACTTTCGCGAACAGAGCCTTTCATTAACAGGCTGTTGAAATTCGGCGTCGAAAATAAGCTATTGGTATAATTGGCTTTTGCGAGCGACGGCGGTAGAAATGCGCGGAACAGACAAGCAGCAGTTGGGGGTATTCAGCTACATCTCGGTGGAAGACCGGGTGCCGAGAAACCACCCCTTGCGTGGCATTCGGAGCATCGTCGATGCGGCACTCCAGGACCTGGACCGCGTGCTGGGCGCCATGTACGCCAAGACCGGCCGCAACTCGATTGCCCCCGAGAAGCTGATCCGCGCCCTGCTGCTGCAGGTGTTCTACTCGATCCGCTCGGAGCGGCAGTTGATGGAGCAGTTGGACTACAACCTGCTATTCCGTTGGTTCGTCGGCATGAACCTGGACGACCCGGTGTGGGACCACTCGACCTTCAGCAAGAACCGGGATCGCCTGATCGAAGTCGATATCGCCCGCCGGCTCATGCTGGCCGTGGTCGAGCAGGCGCGGGGCAAGAACCTGGTTTCTGAGGAACATTTCAGCGTCGACGGCACACTGATCGAAGCCTGGGCCTCGCACAAGAGCTTCCGGCCCAAGAACGAGGAGCCACCCACCGGCGGCGGGCGAAACCCCGAGGTCGATTTCCACGGCGAGCGCCGGATCAATGATACCCATGCCTCGCGCACCGATCCGGAGTCGCGCCTGTACCGCAAGTCCAAGGGCAAGGAAGCCAAGCTCTGCTATGCCGGCCACGCCCTCATGGAGAACCGCAATGGGTTCGTGGTCGATGGTCGGGCCAGCCAAGCGACGGGCACTGCGGAAACCGATGCGGCGCTGGCGATGGTCAACGCCGTGCCGGGCGAGCACGCCATCACCGTCGGCGGCGACAAGGGATTTGATACCGCCGACTTCGTCAGCGGCCTGACGGCAGCCAAGGCGACACCGCACATTGCCCGCAACACGAGGAACCGGGAATCCGCTGTCCCCGAGGCGATTGCCGCCACCGAAGGCTATGCGGTCAGCCAGCGCTTCCGAAAACGCATCGAGGAGGCATTCGGCTGGGGCAAGTTCATCGGACCGCTCGGCAAGGCCATGGTGCGCGGACTGAAAAAGGTGGATTGGCTGTTCAAGATGACGATGGCCGCTTACAACATGGTGCGATTGCGCAATCTGACGGCCATATAGCGCCCACCGGCAGGGAATGGTGCCCGCCGAGGGCGAATTTCCACGAAAACACCGCCCGAATTGCTCAAATTCGGCATGCCAGGCGGGCAGGTCAGCGAAGGTAATGGAGTCGGCATCAGAATTCAGGCGTTTTTCAACGGCCTGTTAATGGTCGGCGCGGCCGGTGGCCGCAATGGTGGCTCGGGCCGAAGCATTCAAAGACGGCTTGCCGATCATCGCCATTTCCAAATCACCGCGAGCGATCCAGAAATCGCGCAAGGTTTCGATATAGCTGTTAACGCTGCCGATCTGCGTTCGGGCATCCGCGAGCAGATCAAAGACACCAATCAACATGCCGTTGTAGCGGAGCATG
>CAYLJB010000194.1:0-2550 GCA_964383785.1 uncultured Fluviicola sp. | reverse complement strand
CGGCGGTGAGGGCGGCGCCGGTGGCGGCGGCGATGAGGGTGGGTTTGGTCATGGGCGGGGGCGCCAAAGGTCAAGCAGATCAAGAAGAACAGCCACAGCCAAGCGTGTACCGAACATTCAAGCTAAGCAGCCCGCGGCCGCAGGGGCTGTAAGCCTGCCGTAGCGGGTCAGTTTGAGCGAGCAGTTGGGCGCTACTTCGTAGGCTTGATCGCAGACTTAACTAACCCGGCGAGAAGGGCTGTCTTCTTGCTTTCCGTTTCAATTGCCTGCTTAGCCTGGGAATAGCGATTACGAAGCTTTTCCAGGGTTATTTCAGATGTGCCCTTGCTTACTGCGTCGAAATCACTCTGAAATCTTGAGACCGGAACGAATTCATGAGGATGTTTGGTCGCCGGTCGCTCACCGCGATCCGACATAGCACGTTCGATATGATTCATCACTGGCCAAATCCACCAGAAAACAGCATCCTTCCGTACTGGATCACTCTGAGCGAGATTGGACGACCAACCGAGGAAGACTGGCTTCCCGGCAGATTCTGGACTTGACTCATCCGAGACCGAGTCACCCACCACAAGTCGAGTCGCCTTTGTGAAATATTCTGTGAGCCTTTCAGAATCTAAGTTTGTTGGCGCGTCGAAATCTACACCCATCTCGGCGCCGAACTCTTGAAGCAACGGTAATTCAAAGTAGCGAGCATACCGGTAGCGATCAATTTGCGAAAGAAAGCGCAACTCAAGCTCCCAAGACCATTGGGATTTGCCGAGCTGATAGAAATTCTGAGCGAACTCTTCGCTGCTTTTTGCAATGAAAGATGCAGCATAGTATTGCGCGACACTCTTATGAATGAAAGAGAGCTCGAGTCCATCCTCCTGCATTAGGCAAATTGTCTTGACTAATTCATTGCGAAGTGCTGTTGCATCAACGGATATGTCGCAGGATTCAGAGGCTCGAATGCAAATATCTTGAAACTGAGTGGAGCTAAGGACGCCAAGATTCTCTAGTCGCGTAAAGAAGCAGAAGGCAGAGAACACTCGCTTGACAGAGCTGTCGTCCAGTGACGTGAACCGCTTCCTGCGGAAACCGGGCTTTGAGTGATCGTGTCGATAGAACAATACGTCGAAGAGTTCCTCATAAAACTTTGGAACTGTGTCGGGTATGGTTTGCGCACTCTTGTACAGAATGACGAGCAACGTCATCAGTAGTGGCGTCGTTAGGAGATTGCTGACCTCGGCAGAGCTAGCCCGAAGGGCTTTCATTAAGCTATCGGACTGTTCTGAGTCTGTGCAAATCTTCTTCAGGAAGGGTTGGTGATCTGATTCGGACAGCGGGGCCAACTTAACGACCCGAAATGAACTCGACTTTTGAATATCTGCATCCGGTCTTGATGTCACTAGGATTTGCAGTTGGTCGCGATACACCTCTACGAGAGTTTCAATCTCCGCAACTGTTCGTTCGGTTAGTTGCGGATCGATCTCATCGAATGCATCGAGGAGAAGAGTCACGCGACCACTTGCAGCTAGCGTCTTCCAGGCTTCGAGAGTGAATGGGAGTTTTAGTCGCTCCAGAGCTTGGAGCGCAAGGGTGTTAAGGTTCACATCGTTTCGAAGGCGTCGCAGCTCGAGGAAGATTGGAATCCTGCCAGCAGAATATCGCGCGTCAAGTTCTTGGCCGCACAGATACCTGAGAAAGATTGACTTACCTTGCCCCGCCGTACCCTGGATGACAAAGTTTCCAAAACTACCAAAGTCCCTTGCGCCATTTACTCGCTTCCGCACGCCTTCAGAAAACTCAATACTTGACGGATAGTAGAAATCATAGAGGGAAACTTCTTTCTCAATATTCCACAGAGTCTTGACTTTTGTTATCGATTGAATAGATCGAGCGATTGCCGCATCCTTCAAGTCGGCACGGCTTCGTGTGATGAATGCGCGTCCGGTCTTCTTTGCCCCCTCATAGAGGTCGTCAAATACCTTCTTGAGAGTTGCTGTTGCTGCGGATGCTGCGAGTGTGGCTACAGTGCTCAAAGTGGTCTTCTCTGCGGGTAGTGAATGGAGGCGATGCGGACTCTTGGACGCCTGAACTCTGACGCCTAACGAATGAAAGGGACTTCCCCGTCCCGAGCTAGCCGCGGTGAGCGGCAAGTAGCAACGAGTGCAACGATGGGGTTGAATGCGAATTGGGGTCAGGTCTTGCCTTTTGCCTCTTGCCCCTCTGACCTGGGCAGAGGTAGACAAGAAGCAAGACCTGATCCAGATGCTGATTGTGGGGGCAGGTTGCCCAAACAACCAAAGGCGGCAAAAGGCAAAACCCCAGTCGCTCAATCGCTTCCCGAGGAATCAAATCAACAGATATTGGTTCTCAGGGGTCTTCAGTCGCGCTGGCGCAGCCTGGTCTTCATTCCAACTCGCGATCACACTCTTGACTTCACAGAAATCAAGCCGGGACCGCGACGAGGATTCAACGTAAATCTTGTCTCCACTTACGAGGTCCGCCCGAAGCCAAACGAAAGCAAAAGCTTCCACTTCCAACACGTGACCAGCTTCGATCCGA
>CAYLJB010000193.1:0-2612 GCA_964383785.1 uncultured Fluviicola sp. | reverse complement strand
CTGTGTCATGAGATCATTCATTATAAAGAAAAGCACGTTAGATCTATTCGATTACACCATGAATAGCACGGACCTTTCTTACGGAGAAAAGATGCGATTCTTTAGTAAATACAGTAGAGACAACGAATTTGAGGCTGATTTGGATGCTGTTCCGATGTATCATTCAGCGGGTTATGCTCCGGAAGCAATAACAACTACGTTCGATGTTTTGATCTATAGCTACCTGCCTTTTGAAGAAATACTTTTTGATAAAGAGTATTTCAACAATCAATGGATGTATGTTCCAGATCTGGTATTTGAGAAAGAGAAAAAGGAGATCTCAGCGCGTATTGATTACAACGATCGATTGCTTTCACATCCGAATGTTCTAAAGCGCAAGGAAGCTTTGGATAAACGTATTGCAGAGTATAAAGATTGGGGTGATGTTTACAATACCGATGAAACACATTTTTTGGAGATCAGAGATATTTGCAGATTTGAATATGTGTTGAACGAAGTATACTCGTCGAACCAGATAGATGCTCTTTACGGGATCTATGTGCTTGAAGCTAAGTACCCAAATTCTCGCTTCCTTAGAACCTGTAAATCACAATTGTGGTTGGACTTAATGGAACCCGATCCTAAAAGGAAAAATTCGGAAGAGATTTACACGTTTTACGGAAATGACAGAAAGTATGCTTCGGATTATGAGGGACAGATCTCTATCGTTGCTCGAACGATCCTTACCTTACCAAAGCAGGCGAAATTGGCAATGGGTTTGCGTACGATCCGCGATAACTATTTGCGTGATACAACAGATCGTTTTGCTCATAGGTTATGGGAGAAAGCAATTGAGTTTTCAGCTTACAGCCGGGATTTTGAAATAGATCAGTTCTCAAAAATGACCTTTTCAGAAGCCGTTGAGCAATTCAAAGAAGAAAAGCGTATCCAGGATTCCTTAAAACAAGCAAAGCAGCGTATTGATCCTAACTGGAACAAATACGAGGCGATCCGTAATCAAAAAACTGGTTTTAGTTTGGACCTAGGAGTGGATTCGACCAAGTTTTATTTATACGGAATTTCTGATCTGGTGAAAGACTCAATTTTCAAAACGCGTTTTGATTTTTATACGAAGAAGTTCAAAGAAAAAGAGCAGGAGGAAGATGAGTTGTTTGAAATGACCGATGAAGAACAGGATGCATTTTATTCTGAAAAAGAGGAAGATAAGTTGCACTTAGGCATGGATACGATCCTGTTGGTTCATCCCTTAGTTTATGAAATAGAAGGTTATGAATCAATTGATTTTAGAAAAACGGACCAACTTGAGCAACGCCTGCATGTAGCTCTTAAAAAGGCAGCCGCGGAAAAAGGCATTGTTCTGAAGCAGTTGAACCGATTGGAGTTACAAGGTTTTTCTGCTCAGGAATTCAATGATCTGGCGCAACTCATGCGCAGTTTGGAGAAGCGTGCCCGAAATACACAGAATAAGACTTTTGTCTTAGATCTCGAGGAGCTGCAACGTTTACGTAATGTATATGGGACCAGTAAAGTATTGTTTTTGCAATTGCAGCATGAATATGAGCCGCAAATAGGGGTAGGTGGTGCCATTCTGGGAACGGTTCTTTTTCCTGTTGGAATGGTTTACTTTCCTGTAGCCATTTTGTCCGGACATCATACCGTATGGGATGCTTATGTGCTTGATCTGAATACAGGTGAGTTGATCTTGGATGAATCTTATTACACTAATGATTTGGCATCGAGAAAATTCATTGAGCTTCGTTTAGATGCTTTGTTTAACCAACTCAAACAGTCAGGAAATGAAGAATAATTTGCTAATCTGCTTTATGCTGACCATTCCAATGATGCTGTTTGCTCAAGAACCGGGATATTATGGCCGAAAAACGTTTTTGGAAATTCATGGTGCTGGTGCACTTCCCATTTTTCAAAATGTGTTTGTTCAGGATAAAGGCTACGTATTTAAAGACGGGACCTTGCATAAATCGTACAATGTAATCGATCTGCAATTTCGTGCAGCAATTAACAGAATTACTAGTGAAAATGCAGGTTATGGATTTGAATTTCAACAGCGTTACTATGCCTTTAACCCTTTGTATTTGGGAGTGATCAATCGTCAGTTTCGCGATTCTGACAACAATTTGATCAATCAGGAACTTCAGTTGAACGTGGAACATATCAAGGTCGTCGAACGCGTGTTCATGCCAAAGATCATTTTAACCACAGATGGAAACCGTTTGCCTGGAGGCTTTTTTCATGAGTTCGGGATTGGTTACAGCATGACGAGCATCCAAAACCGAGAACCGGCACTTGAAGTAGATTCCACCCTGGGTTTTCAGGCTAGTGACCTGAATTCAAAATTTATTGATGAGCGCGTTGATGAATTAAAAGGACTCCGTTTTCAATACGGATTTAGAATGAATTACCCGATTAGCAGACAATTGTTGTTCTCCGTAGGAGTGCGTTATAATTACTCATTCTTGTTCCGCAAGAAGAACTATCGCAATATGGAAGAAACGGAATACTGGTTGTCCGGTAGAGAAATTTGGTCGCGCTTGAATCAAAGACGTCAGTGGGGAATTATGGAATTAGGAGCAGGGTTGGTATTCTGTTTTTAA
>CAYLJB010000192.1:0-2631 GCA_964383785.1 uncultured Fluviicola sp. | reverse complement strand
TGTAATGGGCCGTTACTCCTTGTGTGGCAAGCGCTAAGGCCGTTGCATCTGATAATCCCTCTATTTCTGCGCAGGCATAAGCTAGGGTTACCACATGTTTCGCATAGGCTCCAAAACGGCAAAAAGCAACCACGCGTTTTCCGATGAGCGATTGATCAACTTCTGAACCAACAGCTTCAATCGTTCCCACTACTTCATAACCGATCACACACGGCATGGGCGGAGCTTCTCGGTACAATCCACGTCTCGCCATTACATCGGCATAGTTCAAACCGAAGGCAGCAACAGCAATTCGAACCTCGTGCTTTTCGGGATCTTTCAGCGAGATGGTCTGTTTCTGAAAGGCTTGACCGGCCTCTCCTTTTTTTATCAATACAAATGCTTCTGTTTGCATCATGTTTACACTCCTTTCACGATCAATACGATCTCACCTTTTAACGGATGTTGCTTGATCCGTTCTAATACTTCACCTGCATTCCCTCGGATAAATTCTTCAAACATTTTCGAAATCTCGCGCGCGATACACACCTGACGGTCCGGACCCAGCAATTCCACACATTCTTCCAAGGCTTTTTGAATTCGATGCGGTGATTCGTAAAACACCACTGTTCTGTCTTCCTCTTTTATCGACAACCATTTTGTTTGTCGGCCTTTCTTATGTGGTAAAAAACCTTCGTAAACAAAACGATCACAGGGGAAGCCACTACCAACCAAAGCAGGAACAAAAGCTGTAGGACCTGGTAAACAAGTTACGGCTAATTGAGCTTCAACACAGGCCCGCACAAGTAAAAATCCCGGGTCCGAAATTCCTGGAGTACCGGCATCAGAGACCAGAACAGTGATCTCATTTTCGCGTACTGTTTGTACACAGCGCTCCAATTGTTTGTGTTCATTGTGCGCGTGAAAAGCAACTAATTGCTTCCCGGAAATTTCCAAGTGACCCAACAATTTCTTAGTGGTACGCGTATCCTCTGCGTAGATCACTGCAGCTTCTTGCAGCATGCGAATTGCGCGCAAGGTAATATCTTCTAGGTTTCCAACAGGCGTTGGAACAATCACTAATTGACCCATGAATCAGAATTATCGGGTTAAAACTACGTAATCCTGCAAGACCGTTCTTAGGAACTCCATCTTTTTTTGAGGTGTTTCCTCCAAACCGATCAGTCGCGCTGTTTCGTGTGCCAATTCGATTGCAAACTTCCGCGTTTCGTCGTTGGGATAGCGTTGTACTCGAAGTATGGTGTTTTTGATCAACAACATGTCCTCGTCGGAAAAGCGAATGACTTCAGGATACGTCGCAACGTGGTTATCTGTATTCTTGATATTCAACACATCAGATAAGGTGTAGGTTTGCGTGTCGCGTACGCGGATCACAACAGTATCTGCCATGATGTCTCCCAAACGCTGCCGTTTTTCAGTAGTTCCGGAAAGTAATAAGGCTAGAAAACCAAAACCTCCCACCCATAAATCGACCACCCGAAAGATCCATCTGGTAAAATATTCGCGTAAGCCAGCTGTTTCGCCATTGGCTTTCACAACGCGAATCCCCATTACCAATTTTCCGAGGGAACGCCCGTTTGTGAGGAATTCAATAATCGGAGAATAAAGTAACCATGGAATGCTGATCAAAAAAGTATTCAATGCCTCTGCCCCATCCATACCCATGCCCGACTGGAACAAACTGATGTTCAGGATAACTGACATGATCATCATATAGATGAACAGGGTCAATATATCCAAAAACGACGCTACCGCTCGAACTGCCGGTGATGCAAGCTCATACTCGATCTTGACGAATTGTGCGGTTGTAAAAGCAACTGTTTTCATAGGCGATAACGGGCTCGTTGAAGATACGGAATTCTATTTCAATTGCAATTGAATGGGTAAATGATCCGAGTATCCACCATAATACTTGTTTCCGCCATAGGTTGTAGAAGGTTTTTTTGAACCATCGCTTTGTGTGTAGAGCAATTTCTCTTCATATACGATCTTGGCATCTTTCGTTGCAAGTTTGATCCCTTTTCGTCCTTTATACAGGGAACGAGAAACCACAAACTGATCCAAAACACCCCATTTTCCTTGGTAAGAATGCGTTCCTTTTCCGGCTAGATGGTCATCATACAACAAATTATACAGCTGAGCTTTTTTGTCAGTGAACGGCTTTGCACCCAAGGTTTGTTCCATGGAAATATCATTCGGATGATCGTTAAAATCACCCATCAAAATGATGTTTGCCTTTGGATTTTCTTTCAAGATCGCATCGATCTTTTCACGCGCCACTTGTGCTGCACGGATGCGTTTGATCTCCGATTCTTTTTCTCCACCACGACGAGACGGCCAGTGATTCACGAAGATATGTACTTGTTTTTTACCGTATAATTCGCCTTTCACATACAAGACATCGCGTGTTTTGAAGTCTGGAATAGAATCGATCGTAACCGCCAAGTTGGCAATCACTAAAGGTTTGAATCGATTTTCATCGTAAAGTAAAGCGCAGTCAATACCGCGTGCGTCCGGTGATTCTTTGTGTGCCAAGCGATAAGTTGTTTCAGCTAATCTTCCGGTTTTTGCAAGATCGGTTAATACAGATCCATTTTCGATCTCTACCAATCCGATCAATAACGGGTTTTC
>CAYLJB010000191.1:0-2641 GCA_964383785.1 uncultured Fluviicola sp. | reverse complement strand
AAACAAAAGTTGGATGAGATCGAGGCTTTAATGAAAGCTGAAAAAGAGCAAAAAGAGAAGTTAGCTGCTTATAACAAAAAGATTGGGGAAGCGGAAGCTGCTGCAAAAGCAAATAAATTAGAGAATGCAATTTCTCTTTATGAACAAGCAAAAACGATCAAACCTGATGAAACGTTACCGGATGAACGAATCGCCGCTATTCGTTTACAATTGGCGAATACACCAGATCCGGCTGCTGAAGCAACTAAAAAGTATAATGAGGCAATGGCTGCTGGAAATGCATCTGCCGGAGTTAAGGATTATACGGCTGCTTTGAATTCCTATCAAGCTGCCTTGTCCGTTAAACCTGGTGATAAGCCAGCCGCTGATAAGGTCGCTGAAATGAAGCAGATCTTGGACAACCTGGCCAAATCTGAAAAAAATAAAGCCGAAATTGATGGGTTGATCGCTAAAGCAGATGCATTGTTTACCAAAAAAGAATGGTCCAATGCGAAAGCTGTTTACGAGCAAGTACTCGTAAAACAAGCAAACAACGCGTATGCAATTGGTCAAATAGAACTTTGTGATAAGAACATGATGGTTGAGCGTAATGAAGAAGAAGAACGCGCATACCAAAAAATCATCATGAAAGGGGATGAGAATTTTGACACGAAAGATTACAAGAAGGCAAAAGATTATTACAAACGTGCTTTAACCATTCGCCCAACGGATCCTTATCCGAAAAGACGCTTGGATGAAATCGAGAATTTATTGAATCCGAAGCCTACAAATCCGGTTGTTACTACAGTTACACCTCCTGTTGTGACTAAAGAGCCTGAAAAGTTGCCAACTATTCCTGGTACGCAAACAGATAATTCTTTAGTGGATGGTCAAAAAAGATTGGAAGCAGCTTCAAAAGAGCGAAAGTCAAGAATTGGAACGCGTTTCAAGAAGAAAGTTGATAAGATCAATGATGGTTCCGGAGAATTGGCGAACCAACAAAAAGAGAAAGCGGTTCAGAACGATGGAACTTTGTCTAATATAACAGTTAAGAATGCCTTAGCAGCTGACAGTTCTCAAGTAGGTAGAGAAGAAAATGTTGCCGTGCTTGATGAGAAAGAGAAGCAAATCGAAAATGAAGCGACAAGTTCTCAAATCGTTAAAGAAGCAGCTATTCAAGATCAAAAATCTCAATTGAATTTAACGCAACAGACTGTTGAGGAGAATAATTCCATTTTGGATGGTTCAGCGATTACGAATGCTGAAGTGTTGAAGGAGGGAAATCAGGAACGTCAAGATGCTGTTGGTGAGCGTATTTCAGAAGATCACAAAGAGAATTTACACACAGATACGCAGTTTACTGAAATTCGCATCAAAACGGAACAAAAGGTAGTTGATGAAGGAGAGGAGCATGAAGAGGTTCGCCAATCGGTTCAAGATGCCGTAGATCGCAAAGATGAAATCTCAGCTGATAATCAGGATAACGAAGATGTTTCAGTTGAAGCGATGAACCAAAAATTGGTGAAGGTAAACAATACCGTTTCTGAGAAACAAATGGAAGATATGAAACAAGCTCCTGTGAATAAGGAAGAGTTGAACAAGATCTCCCAGAACTATGTGGATCAGCAATTAGATGAAAATGCAGAGCATCAGCAAAACTCATTGAAATTCAAAGATGTGATCAATGAAAAGGAAAATGCGGTGTCTGAATATGATCTCACTGCGAATGAGGGACGAAAAGAAAATGCAGAAAAGATCAAAGAAGGAGCAGAAACAAAAGAAGAATTGGATCGAATCGATTTTAACAAGACATACGAAAAATCGTTGAACAACACAGGTGAGATCCAAAATGAAGTGATCGAAACTGAGAAGTATGCAAATCTTCCTTCCGTAGTTGGAGAACAAAACACTGTTGCTTACCAACAATTGAACGACGGTCAACAAGAAAAGGCTATCTCTACTGCGCAAGACCAGCAGTTGAAGCATGAAGGGAATCAAAAAACACTGGACAATACAAAGACAACTGTTGAATCCAATGCAGTAAACAATTCAGATAAGCCTGGTAATAATGCGGAAGTTTTGAAAGAAAAACAAAACGGATTGGGTGAACAAGAACGCAACATGGAGCAAGAGAAAATGGAGCGTACATTGGCTCAAAAGAAATTATTGGCAGACATAGAAAAAGAGGGGATGCGTATCGATGAGAAGACAGCCAACGAGCTTGGAAAACTATTCCCGGAAGGTGTTTCTCAGGAACAATACGACCAAGTTGGTTCTGACGGCTTGGTTTCAGCAATCGTTACACGTCGTATCGTAGTTCGCAACGGTCATGGAGATGTTTACATGCGTACTCAAACGATAGAAGGAATCACGTACTCGAAAAACGGACAGCCTTGTACAGAAATTACTTGGCAACGTGAAACGCAAGATTCGAAATTACAACGCAACTATTAATCAGTAGTAATGAATAATTGACTGTGGGTAACTTCATTGTTACCCACTTTTTTTTGCTTTAAATAACGCTATTTTCGTTTTTCAATTGATCTATTTATGAAGGTACATTTTATTGCTATCGGAGGAAGTGCAATGCATAATTTGGCAATAGCACTATCACGAAAAGGTGCAGAAGTTAGCGGGTCAGATGATGAGATATTTGAGCCTT
>CAYLJB010000190.1:0-2641 GCA_964383785.1 uncultured Fluviicola sp. | reverse complement strand
TTAGACTGATTGTAAACCATCAACTATGTTCAAAAAATCACTTTCCAAAAGTTTACTTGCTTTTGGTTTTCTTTCTGCAGTATTGTCTACAGAAGATGCTTTTTCTCAAGCGTTAAACAAAAAAACGGCTTCTGATAAAGCTGAAAACGCCAATTTTCCAGATCGCAAAAAAGATCAATGGGCTGTTGGGTTGCACGTTGGAAATCTTAGCATTTCTGGCGACGTTAAGTCCAAAAATCCATCTTTAGGTTATGGTTTGGATATTCGCAAATCATTTGGTCACACCTTTTCTTTGAGAGGTTATGCATTGTTTGGAAATGCTCAAGGACGTGATTTGCGTACAACAGGTCAAGTAAGAAATCTTTACAAAACGAATCCTGCTTTAACACCTTATATTACGGCTAACCGTTATTTTGTTTACAATTACAGAACAAATATCACTGACTTGTCTTTGCAAGGGGTTATTTCACTGAATAACTTAAATTTTTACCGCAAAAGCAGCAAGTGGAACTTGTACATGTTTGCAGGTATTGGTGCTATGACCTATTCCACCAAAGTAGATGCCTTGAATGCAAATAATCAGATTTATGATTTCTCTTCCGTGAACTTCAAGGATCTTAGTCAGAAAGAAATTAAAAAGGAACTTGCCAAAATTTTTGATGGTACCTACGAATCAGAGGGTCCAAGTTTTGCTCGCGACTACAACGAAATTTTATGGAACGTTACTGCCCGTTTGGGAACAGGTGTTCAATATAAAATGGGAAAGAATTATGCTCTAGGTTTGGAATATTCATTCTCTCGTACTTCGGATGATTACCTTGATACACGTGCATTTACTTCTGCTCCTGACAATACCTTAACCAATACCAAAGGTTTCGATAACTATTCATTCATTAACGCAACGTTTGAATATCGTTTAGGAAATGCACAAACATCGTTGTGGTGGGAAAATCCTTTAGAGCCAGCGTATAAAGAATTGGCCGAAAGTAAAGAAAAGATCAAAAGCATTACAGCCGACGATGATAAAGACGGTGTGCCTAACTACGTTGACCAAGAACCCAACACTCCTTCTGATGCTCAAGTTGATTCAAAAGGTATGTCACTAGATTCCGATAAGGATGGTGTGCCTAACCATTTGGATGCTGAGCCATTCTCTCCAGATCCTAAGAATGTGAATGAAAAAGGTGAAAGCGTAAATAAACTTGTTCTTGACAAAAACGCTCCTGTTGATACCAACAATTTATTAGATCCCCGCAACCCTAAATCCATTTATTATGGTGCAGGAAATTCTGGTGACGAATACTACGATGAAGGAGATGGTGGCGATGATAATGGCGAAAATGGTGGTAATAACGGTGGTAACAATTCCGGAAATAATGGAGGTAATAACACTGGTGGTAAAGGTGGAAAAGCAGGCTTTGGAAAAGGTACTGTTTGTAACCCAACCAACTTGCCAATGGTTCACTTCGATTTGAATCGCTTCTACATCAAACCAGAATTCAATGCAGCATTGCACGAAGTAGCTATGATGATGATTGCTTGCCCAAGTATCAAAATTGTTGTTACTGGTCATACCGATAATCGCGAAAATGCAGAGTATAACAAGAAATTGTCTTACAATCGTGCAACAAAAGTAACGGATTACATCATTTCAAAATACGGAATCAATGCTGATCGTTTCATCGTAAAATACGATGGTGAATCAGCTCCGATGGTACCAGGACTTCCAGATTCTTGGTCTCCTAAATATGATTTCCGTCAGTATTTGAATCGTCGCGTTGAGTTCCGCATCGCTAAGCCAGGTGAAACTGGATCAGCTAAACCTGCGGCACCAAACAAGATGAATGCTGGTAAAGATTATTAATCAGAATAAAGAATTGAACATAACAAAAAAGGGAAGCAAGATTGCTTCCCTTTTTTGTTTACATCAATCGTTTTATGGTGGCGAGTTGGTGGGAGTATTGTTGGATTTCACGGTTGAAAATTCCTTGTTGGTCTAACAAATCAATTTTTACCCAGCCGGAGGCATGAACAATTTCTTGATTTCCTAAACATATCCCAACATGAATAATTTTGCCTTCCTTGTTGGAGAAAAATGCTAAATCACCTGGAATAGCGTCGTTGACGAAATGAATTGTTTTTCCCATTTCCACTTGCTGGTATGCATCCCTAGGAAGTGGAATCCCCATAACACGAAATGCGGTTTGAACAAATCCACTGCAATCCGTTCCAAAAGTTGATTTTCCTCCCCATAAATAGGGTGTTCCCAAAAACTGATTGATGGACCAATCCAAGCCTAAAATTGCATCACTTCCTTGACTTGATTGTGCTCCAAAAGGTAAAGTCATGGGACCTTCTGAAAGTTCTACGGTTTGATGAGATAAGATATGATAATATGGTTGCTCTTGATCCGTTGTTTGGATAAGTAATTTTTTTTCCATGAATCCTTCGTATCCATCATATTGAAGCCTAACCCTTACCCAATTCCCTAAATCTTCTAAAACATTAATTTCTTCCCCGTATAGAGCTTGATTAATCATCTCTGATTTGTCGCTTTGATCCTTTCTCATAGGTGCACAAGCTACTCGACATCTCCAAGTTTCAATTTCTTTCATTTTGCTGTATCTTTGATGGGTATGAA
>CAYLJB010000189.1:0-2692 GCA_964383785.1 uncultured Fluviicola sp. | reverse complement strand
GCGTATTCGCAAGGATGGTAAGGAATCCATTGCACGTTATCCCTTCGAAGTGGCGCCGCCATTTTGGCTGCGTTGGTGGTTCATCACTTTGGTGCTGATCGTGGGAGTATTGTTGATTCGTGCCTACCTGCGAGTGCGTATCCAGCGCGTGGAAAAAGAACAGGAAGTGAAGGCGCAATTCAATGCTCAATTGATCGAGATGGAGGCCAAAGCCCTACGTGCCCAAATGAATCCTCATTTCTTGTTCAACAGTTTGAATTCGATCCGCTTATTTGTTTTGAAAAACGATACAGACAGTGCGTCGAACTACATGGCAAAATTCTCGAAATTGCTGCGCATGATCTTGAATCACTCCAGACAAGATATGATCACGGTTTATGATGAAATGCAGTCCTTGAAATTGTACCTGGAGTTTGAACGATTGCGCTTCGACAAAGGTTTTGATTTTGATTTGCAGATCGACGGACAAGATGTCCTGGATTGTCAGATCCCGCCAATGATCATTCAGCCCTTTGTAGAGAATGCGATCTGGCATGGATTGATGCCGCGCGAAGACGATCAGGGACACATTCACGTGGCCTTCCGTAAAGAGCCGAATAGATTGGTTGTTGAGGTGCGCGATAACGGAATTGGACGGGAACGCTCAAAACACAACAATGCCAAGCGCAGTTTGAAAGAAGGAAGTGTGGGCTTGCAGATTACCAAAGACCGCTTGAAAGCACTTTCGAAACGAACCGGAAGGGAAAATGACTTCGAAATCACGGATTGTTACGATGAAAATCAACAACCTACGGGAACTTTAGTTATCTTGACCTTCGAAACCGAAACACTATGATACAATTACGCGCTATTTTAGTAGATGATGAAAAGCACAGTCTGGAAACAACCGCCATTTTGGTGCGTAAGTTTTGTCCGGATGTGGAGATCTTAGCAGAGTTGAGTTCACCGCTGGAAGCATTAGAGGTGATCAACGAAATGGAGCCTGATCTTTTGTTTATGGATATTTCCATGCCAAAGATGAATGGTTTTGAATTGCTCAATGCGCTTACCTACAAGGATGCGGACGTAATTTTCACCACGGCTTACGATGAATATGCCTTAGAAGGATTCAAGCAAGGAGCCATTCATTATTTGGTAAAACCAATCGAAGCAGAGGATTTGGTGGAAGCAGTGCAACGCGTAAAGAAAAAACGAGCGGAAATGCGCAAGTCGGCTGGAGCGATGCAACAGGCCCTGACACCAAAAATTCCTGTTTCATCCCTTTCAGGTGTGGAATTGGTAGAGGTGGAGCAGATCATTCGCTGCGAATCGGATGGAAATTACACGATTATTGTGTTGCCTTCGCGCAAGATCACGGTTTCAAAAACTTTGAAGGAGATTGAAAAGCAATTAGCAGATTATCCATTCTTCTTCCGCCTGCATAATTCACATTTGGTGAATTTGAATCACATTACGCGCTACATACGCGGTGAGGGAGGATCGGTGATTCTTTCAAATACAGAGGAGATAGGTGTTTCTCGCAGTAAGAAACAAGAGTTGTTGGATGTATTAGGGATTAATTAAAAGCTTATGAAAAGTTGGTTATTTATTCTGGGAATGTTGATCTCGTTCATGTCGGGCGCACAGATAGATTTGGAAGGAGCAGCTAAGAAGAAATTGGAACAACAGGATTTCAATACAACGCGCAACAACAAAGACCGCAACAGCATTAATTCTACACGTAAAAAGGCGAAGAAAATGAATGCGGAGTCAGCACCACCGCCGCCACCACCTGCTCCGGCACCGGATACGCTGAAAGATTTACTTTTGAAATCAAATGCATCTGCTTCTTTTAAAGTGGTTGGTTCGGTAAAAGATTTCACCATGTTTGTAGGGCCAGATTTTGTTATTATCCAAATACAAGGTGAGAATAATTTTACTTTGTATGATTTTGGAAGAAGCAGATCGATCACTTTTGATACCATTAGAAAGGATTATAGTGTTGCCTCTTTTGAACCTACATTTATTGTCCGAGATTTGAGTGGGTTGGTATCCACTGGAAAAACGAAACTTATTGCCGGAGTTGAAGCCGAAGAGTATGTTTTAAAAGATGAAAAAGGCCAGGATCAATTGCGTATTTGGGCTGATGCAGGCGAGGCCTTAGATGTTTATTGGTACGACATGACCTTTGCCATGATCTCCGGTGAATACGTTATGGAACCGATCTTTTTCCTAAACAAAGGAAATCTAGTGCTTGAATTGCAGGAACTGGACATGGGGCAACCGACGAGTTCGATCAAAGCAACGTTCATGAAACGGGAAGAATTCCAATTCGACCTTAGGACTTATCAGCGCTTGTAAAACTGATTGGGGTCGGGAAACACATACTTGTAACCAAGCGCTTCCGAATAGGAAGAATCGATTGTTTTCCCGCCGTCGCCGCTTGCTTCAAACTGCGGTGCAGGAATATCGAGTTGCTTCGCTAACAAGGTATAATGCGTTGCTTTCAGCGGATGCTGCGGCGCACAGCCATTGATCACTTTTCCCCAAATGTTGTGTTCTACTACAAATTGAAGTAAGCCCACCGCATCTTCCTGATGGATCAAATTCACCGGTTCGTCGGCGTTGTAGGTTTTTCCTGAGCGCGACATGAAGCGTACAGGCCAGCGTTCGCCACCCACCAATCCGGCCATGCGCACAATTGTTACACGAG
>CAYLJB010000188.1:128-2854 GCA_964383785.1 uncultured Fluviicola sp. | reverse complement strand
TGTCCCGGGGCAAGCGCCAGTACTAGCCCTGGAAGTTGCGCCAGGACTAGTCCTAGGCCTAGTCCTAGGCCTAGTCCTGAGACTAGTCCCAGGACTAGTCCTGAGACTAGCCCCAAGACTAACCCTGAGACTAGCCCCAGACCCAGTCTTGGCACTAGTTCCAGACTCACCTGATGGGTTCGCTTGGCGTAACGATCCCAGGTGCGAGTCAGACACTAGTGCAGGTGTCTCAGGTTAGGTGTGCCAACCGTTACCAAGTTGCGTGCAGTGGTGTCTGCGTGTTAGTGTTGGGGTGACAGCGCAGCGCTACCCTTACCACTGCGTGCGGTGTGTGGTGTTACCACACACACTTCGTGTGGCGTGGCATCACACACACACACCTCACGCACTCTTACCATGACAGGGTGTGTTCCAACTTTGAAGTGAGCTTACTGCGTAAGCACTCCAACATGAGATGCAAAAGTTTTGCCAAAGTGCGTACCGCTTTTCAACACGCGCATAAAGGTTTGGTACCCACCACACTTCCAAACTACTTGCAACTCTAATTTAAAGTTTCGCAAACTTGTGCGAAGTGTGTGTGCTGCACTGTTGCGTGACACCACAGGTCTGCACTAACTTGCAACAACTTTAAAAAGATTTACAAAATTAATTAACGCAGCACCTTGGTCGCTTCGCTCAACTTCGAATCGCTTGACACCTTAATTTATAATATGGCGTGTTTAGAACTTTGGAATACATAAATATTTTTTGCTCTGATGAAGTCGTGCTTGCACACTTGCATCAACACGCAAACATGCCAAACAAGAGCGTGCGCTGTTTCTTTTTTTCAGAACAGGGCACTGCTATCCTTTTAATCTATTCTTTCATTTGCTTTGCTGCAAGCAGTGCAAGTAATAGAATAGTTGAGTCTAGTATTAAGCGCGTGCTGGCAACCTGCTTATTACAGGTTAAGCACAGACTCAACACGTTAGTCTATCGCTTCTGCGCATTGCTGGGCTCTGTCTAAACGACTCTGTAGCCTCTCAGCAGCTCCTATAGGCACTTTATATGTAAAATAAGCTAAAATATGCTTATTTTACATAAAAAAGTGAAAAAAACACGATTTTTCCCCGAGAAATCACGTATTTTTCACTATAGAGCACATAATCTTGTGCTCTATGGTGCTTTCGGAGTGTCTGAGGGCGTTCCTCAGGCGCCTCTCCTATTAATACAGGAGCGACTCGTTATGTTGAGAGTCTTGGTATGAACACACACACACCTTAACGTGGCGTGAGACACTGTGTAGAAGATGTCGTGACCACACAGTCTCCGTGTGGGTGTGCGCTGGGTTCGCACTCAACGAAAGCTCTTCATCCTTTTGCTTTCAGCAGCTTGAACTGGAACTCAAGCTCACGTTCTTTGAAAGATTACAGTAAGGTGGATAAAAGGTTTACATGCATGCTAAACATGTAAACGTTTACCACACCTTGAAAGCTTTCAAGTCGTGAGCGCTTCAAAGAGTTTAGTATTAAATCACACTGTTGAAACGTTGGCAAGTGCACTGCACTCTTGCGGTGCGTTCCCAAACTTTTGTGCGCAAGCTTCCCAAAGTTTCAAAACACTTTGGCAAGGCGTCACTGTGTGGTGCAGTTGCTTGAGTTGAGTTCAAGACACTTGACACGCAAGCGCGTCAAGTAGTTTGAACTCAACAGCGCAGCACGCACTGCACTAGTGCGTGTAGTGTTACACACACTTTGGGTGTGTCGCACCCAACTCGTCGCACTCACTTGCAACACTTTGTTTGCGCAAGCTTACCAAAGTGACGTGGTGTGAGTGCAACGAGTTGGTGTGACACACCAAGTCGTTGCCAACTTGACCTCTCCACTCGCACACCCTGCGCGCAAGTGTGTAACCTGTGTGGGGTGTGTGGTGACTTGGTGCGACACGCCACACCAAGTCACCCCACACCTGCCACAGGTTACGCAACCTGTGCGCGGTGTGGTGTGACTTGGTGTGGCAAGCCACACCAAGTCCCACCACACCGCGCGCAGGTTGCGCACACCTGCGCGCACTCCGCGCACTGGAACCGCAGAGTCCGTTGGGTCGCCACCTAACCTGGCAACTCAGTCCCAGACACCTAACCCCAAGTTAGGGTGTCTGGGAGCAGTCTGGCGGGCTAGCCCGCCAGACTGCTCCCAGACACCCTAACCTGGGGTAGCAGTCTGGGACGCTTCCCAGAGCACTCCCAGACACCTACCCCAGGTTACCCATCCTGGAGAGCGTCTGGGAACGGTATACCGCTTCCCAGCGCACTCCAGAGTGGGAAACCCTAAAAAAGTGTAAAAAAGTGCTCTCCGGGAAGAGGCCAGATTTAGTGGCCGAAAACTGGCCGAAATTGGCCGTTTCGCGTGCCGTTTTCAGCCCCCCTCGACCCTAACCCAAATATAACGGGGTTTGGGCGAGAGCTCTGGGAAGTGACTAATATATATACTATAAGGAATTGAGCTCCCCCAGACCCTCCTGGGCCTGGGATCCTGGAAAACGCTCGTTTTCATGAAAACCATGAAAATCAGTGTTTCCCAGCGTAGGCGCCCATAGGCCCCCTAAGGGATTCGCCTAGCCCTAGTGTAGGCCTAGGGCTATCCCTAGTTTTGAGACTATTCCCAGGGCTAGTCCTGAGACTAGTCTCAGGACTAGTCCTGGAACTAGTCTCAGGACTAGTCCTGAGTCTAGTCCTAGGGCTAGTC
>CAYLJB010000188.1:0-118 GCA_964383785.1 uncultured Fluviicola sp. | reverse complement strand
ACTAATATATATACTATAAGGAATTGAGCTCCTGGACGGCCTATAGCCTAGGCCTAGGCCTAACCTAGCCTATAGGCCTATAGGCCTAGCCTATAGGCCTATAGGCCTATAGGCCTAG
>CAYLJB010000187.1:0-2888 GCA_964383785.1 uncultured Fluviicola sp. | reverse complement strand
CTATTTTAACTTTAAAAAATAATTCATCATCTGATAAAAGTATTTCTCTTTTATTGGATAAAGATGAAGCAGGAAATAAAGCAACAAAACTATTTCAAGCAAATTTTAAAGATACAACAGATATGAGAAGTAGCTATATCAAAGAAGCTAAAGACTTATGCGAACATTACACAATAAAATCCCAAACTCAAGAAAAAACAAAAAATCAAGGAATGAGCAGATAACACCTTTCTTTTTTTTTCAGCTGAAAATCTCTTTAAATGGCTTAAGAAAGTCTCTGACTTTCGATTATGGATAGGTAATTAAAAAACTCGCCAAAAAACCCTCATTTTGAGTTTCCATCTTATAGAAAAGTAACCACCCAATTTTTTCCAAAAAATTGGCAATATTAAGACTTAAGAACCAAACACACATAACTACTTGATAATCAATGGGGGTCAGTTTCCAATCTGGAAACTGACAGTTTCCAGATTGGAATAATTAAGTTTCCATTTTTAATTAAAAATGGAAACTTTTAAAGTATTTTTGATTTGTAATTTGGAAATTTCCAGTATCTTTGAAGGAAAATAATAAAAAAATAATTTAGTTAAAAAGGAAACTAATAGTTTCCAAATAATAGTAATAATGGAAAAAATAGAAAAATTTTCAGATGCAATAAAATATGAAACAAATCCTTTCATAGAACAATCTTTAGAAATTGTTAGTGAAAACATAACAAGGAAATATCAACGTTCATCAGGACAAAGCCAACAAGCAATATTACATGCTATAGATGAAAATGGAAAAGTAATAGGACACACAACTTTTGTAAGACAAATTCAAGTAGATGAACAACAATTTGTAAAAATATATTTAAGTAGATTTGAAGCTTTTTTTAATCTATCTCAATGTTCTATTAGAATTTTTGGATATATATTAAATAATTTAAAACCTAATCAAGATATGATATTATTTGATATAGATAAATGCAAAGAATATACTAAGTATAAAACAGTTAAACCTATATATAAAGGATTAACAGAACTTATAGAGTCAGAAATAGTAGCAAGAAGTAAATTTGAATATGTTTACTATATAAATCCAATGATATTTTTTAATGGAAATAGAATAACTTTTGCAGAATCTTATATTAAAAAACAAGACATAGAAAATGTTAAAAAAATTGAATAAGTTTATATATTTTACATTAATTAGATTAAATTAAAAAACATATATGTATAGCCCACTAGACTTTACTCTGTAAAGTCGTGGTCTCTGCGAGGCTTTTTTGAAAAATTTGACAGCTGAAAGAAAAAATAAATTACTATGGGATTTGCAGTATATCATTTAGAAAAAGGAACAGGAAATTCTGCCCAAATCGGAAAACATATTGATAGAAAAGAAGAAGTTTCTCATACTTACCAACATGCAGATGGTAAAACTCAAAATGTTGATTTAACACCTCCAAAATGGAAAGATAAAGCATTACACGAATGTGTTAATGAACGAATCAAAGAAGGCTATACAGGACAAAAAGAAATTAGAAAAGATGCAGTTAAATTTTTAACTCATGTTCTAACAGGTAGCCATGATGAAATGAAAGATATTTTTTCAGATGAAAAAAAAGCAAATGATTGGTGTCAAAAAAACTATGATTTTCTTGAAAAGGAATTTGGAGCAAAAAACATAGTTCGTTTTACCTTACATCTTGACGAAAAAACGCCACACATACACGCTGTAACAGTTCCTTTAACTGAAGATGGACGATTAAGTGCAAAAGATGTTGTTGGAAACAAAACAGGCATGAGCGAACGACAAGACCGATATGCAAAAGAAATGGAGAATTTCGGCTTAGAAAGAGGAATAAAAGCAACAGGAATAAAACATGAAACAGCAAGAGAATATTATGGAAGAATTAATAAAATTGAAGAAACCAAAGAACAGATTATACAAAAATTAGATAGTGTTTTTGAAAATAACAAGATTACAAAAACAGATATATTCACTTTAGAAAAACGAAACAACGAATTTAAAGCTGTTTTAAGCGACTTTATTCAAAAAGAAGTACAAAACGTAGGTAAAGATGAAATAATGCGAAATCAAGCCCTTAAAAACGAAATTAAGGACATTCAAAAAGATTTGGCATATAGCAAATTTGTTGAAATAGCAACAATCGTAAAAAAAGATACCAATATTTTAGACTATTTTACCAATAAAGTGAATAATGGACATCTACGATTTGAAGGAAGAAAAGGAAATGAATTTTATTTTGCTACTCCACATCAAAAAACAGGTTCAATTGCTGTAAATCCACAAAAACAAACATTTTTTGACCATCAAGAAGGTAAAGGTGGAGACATTTTTAAAGCAATTGGAAGATTTGAAAACTTAGAAAAATTCAATCAACAAGTAAATTTTGCACTTGAAAATTCAAATTCTATTGTTAATAAATCAATTCCATATATTCAGCAATCAAAAGATACAATTACAGAGAACAATCAAAAAGCACAAATAACTGCTGTATTTGATGAAATTAAACATCCAGCACTAAAACAATATATGAATCAAAGAGGATTAGCAACATCAGCAGCATTGAAAGAAGTACATTGGAATGTTGGTGAAAAATCATTTTTTGCACTTGGTTTTAAAAATAATAGTGGAGGTTTTGACCTTAGAAATGAACATTTTAAAGGTAAAATTGGGACTAATGACATTACAACAGGAGCAATTGGAAAAGACAATACAAAAATTGCAATTTTTGAAGGAATGAGCGATTTTCTTTCATATCGCAAAAATAATCCTACTCAAAACATGGATTATATCGTGTTAAATTCTACCTCAAACACAGAAAAAGCTATTTTAACTTTAAAAAATAATTCATCATCTGATAAAAGTATTTCTCTTTTATT
>CAYLJB010000186.1:0-2944 GCA_964383785.1 uncultured Fluviicola sp. | reverse complement strand
ATATCACCAACGAAGTGATCACCGAAGTACTGAAATTAGAGAAACAGTAAGTTTCGAAAATAAATAAGTTGAAGAGCTCCTAGGAGCTCTTTTTTTATGCCTGAAAATTCGACGTAAAAATTCAAATTTGAAAAGAACTAGATTTCTCTCCCTCCTTTTCCATTCTCACTTTTCCATTCTCACTTTTCAATTCTTCCTTTTCCATTCTCCATTTTCAACTTTCAATTTTTAATTACCCTGGTATTTATTTAATTCGTATCTTTACAAAAACAACCGTTCATGGAACGCTCCACATTTGTAAAAAGTATGCTCGGATTTGCCGCTATCGGGGGACTCACTTCCGCCTTTTCTCTGAAAAATGCACTCGGAGAAGAAGACTACGAATTTCCTGTCTTGTTTGTTGGACACGGTTCGCCCATGAATGGAATCGAAGACAACCACTACTCGCGACAATGGAAAAAACAAGTGGAACACTTGCCTGCACCGAAAATGGTTTTGGTAGTTTCAGCGCACTGGTTAACGCGCGGAACGGCTATTACAGCCATGGAGGCGCCACAAACCATTCACGACTTTGGAGGATTCCCTGACGAACTTTTCGCCGTACAATATCCGGCACCAGGAAGTCCTGAATGGGCGAAGGAAACCGCCAATACAGTGAAATCAACAACCGTTGAATTGAGTCACGAATGGGGCTTGGATCATGGAACCTGGACGATTGTGCGGCACATGTATCCCGAGGCAAATATTCCGGTGTTGCAATTGAGCATCGACATTACGAAGGACGCAGCATACCATTACGCTTTGGCACAAGAACTTAAAACGCTCCGCAAACGTGGCGTTCTGATCATTGGAAGTGGAAACATGGTTCACAATCTCGGAAAAATAGCTTGGGATAAACTAAACGTTTCCAATTACGGGTACGATTGGGCAATTGAAGCACATAACAAGTTTAACGACCTCATCCAAAAACGAGATCATCAGGCTTTGATCGCATACCAAAATCTGGGCTCAGCGGTACAATTGGCCATCCCAACACCCGATCATTACCTTCCTTTGATCTATACACTTGGATTGTCAAACGAAACGGATGCCATTTCTCTGTTCAACAACGAATTGGTTGCCGGTTCACTCAATATGACTTCTGTTCAATTCGGATAAGCGCAGCAGCCTTCAAAAAATTCCTACCTTTAGACCATGAAACCAATGGGTCCTATCGGTGTATTTGATTCGGGATATGGTGGCTTGACCATTCTATCTGAAATTCGTGCGCATTTGCCGCAATACGATTACCTATATCTTGGAGATAATGCTCGCGCACCATACGGTTCCCGCAGTTTCGATGTGATTTACGAATACACTTGGGAAGCTGTGCAAGCGTTGTTTGATGCCGGATGTTCTTTGGTCATTCTAGCATGTAATACAGCTTCCGCAAAAGCACTGCGCAATATTCAACAAAAGCAATTGCCGGCACATGCGCCTGACAAACGTGTTTTGGGCGTGATCCGACCAAGTACTGAAGCCCTGCACCAATTTTCGCGCAATCAGCACGTAGGGATCTTAGCAACGGAAGGAACGGTGAAGTCGGAAAGTTATGTGATCGAACTGCAAAAGTTTGCACCGGATTTAGCCGTTTCTCAACATGCTTGTCCGATGTGGGTACCTTTGATCGAGAATAACCAACATCAATCTCCGGGCGGCCAATTCTTCATTCAGCAAGATCTCTTGCAGTTGTTGGAAAAAGATCCGAAGATCGACACCATCCTTTTGGGATGTACGCACTACCCGATCGTAAAAGCGCAAATCGAAGCGGCTTTACCGGAACACATCCGCGTGATCGCACAAGGAAGCATTGTAGCTGCTAGTTTAGCTGACTACCTCATTCGCCACCCTGAAATGGACGATCGTTGCTCGAAAGGAGGAAACGTGCGATATTGGACAACGGAAAACGCTCAGGCATTCTCTGAAAAGGCAAGCACTTTGATGCAAATGCCCATTCAAGCAGAACACATTCACCTTTAGTCAAGTACCAAGTTGAACGCTACTTTAAACGTCAGGTTCTTTTCTGCCTGAGGCGCTGCGTAATACCCATAGTTGTAAAAAGCTCCAATTCCCAAACCAAGCGTATTTATCTTCAACAGGTTATTCAAGATAAAGCCGGCTTCGTAATATCCCTTGTTCATGCTGCGCACATTTCCTGAATGTTCTGCTGCATTATTCAAATATCCGGTCCCCATGGCATGGTGCAATCCAATTTGAGGGGCAGTCCATTTCACTTTCCATTTCGGTGCCTTGAAAGTGAATCGGGTAAATACAGCCGCCATTCCATCGTTGTAAAAAGCAGAAGGCATCATGGTCTCAAAAGTATTCGCTACGGTAAGGTTCCAGTTCCCTCCGGTTCCTTGTCCAACATGAGTGAGATAAAGCGGCGCGTCTCCCCAAGTTTGGGCAGCAACCAAGCGGTAAGTCAATTTTCCGACAGCTCTTACAGGAACGGTTTGATCTACTTGAACGTGAAGGCGCTGATAACTCAACAAGTTATTCCACAATGCGGGTACACTCTGGGCATAACGCACCGACACCTTTGGCCATTTAGACCCCAAAGAAACGCGTCGATCTCCCAAGTATTTCACTTTTTCACGGATTGTCCAGGAAAGTTCTGCTCCCACTTCAGCATTTTCAAATTGCTGATCAACTGCTACTTGTCGGGAAGCACCATTCCAGGTTGCACTATCCGTAAACTGAATCCGTTGATAATTTCCAAAGGCCGTTAGCTGCATTCGGGGTGTTAAAAATCCGGATAAACTGACTTCACCCAAGCGCTGACGATCCATATTGGCAATGTAGAAATGATCCGTAAATTGATTAACGCTCAGTGATTTATTGACACTCACATACTCGGTACCTCCCCGCTCGATTATGTCCTGCTGAAAGCGACCTGACAATG
>CAYLJB010000185.1:0-2991 GCA_964383785.1 uncultured Fluviicola sp. | reverse complement strand
GGAGGTGGAAGCACAGAGTTTATTCGTGTTGAAGATGGCAAGATCACTCATGTTTGCAGTCTGAATATTGGTGTTTCGCGCGCTGTGCAAAAGTTTCAGTTGAGTGATCCCTTATCCGAAGGAGATAAACAAGAATTGTCGAACTGGTTCGAACAAGAATCGGGGGCTTTGGATGCTTTTCCACCAACATCTCTTTTAGTGGGCGCCAGCGGCAGTTTCGAGACCTTTTACGAGATGATCCATCAGATGGAATTCCCTGCAGGGATGCAATTGATCGAGTTGGACAAAGTTTCCTTACATGATGAATTGGATTGGATTTTGGCATCCACACAGGAGCAACGCGAACAACATCCGTTTATTATACCCATCCGCCGGAGAATGGCGCCAATTGCTGCCTTGAAAACAGAATGGGTAATGGATAAATTGGGGATTCAGCGCGTGATCATTTCATCTTCCTCCTTAAAAGAAGGTGTTTTGCGTTTGATCAGCGAAGGGAAATTCTAAGAGTTTCCGTAGTTTCGATCTGATTGTTTATCTTCACAACCACATTTAGAGCAGCATTATGGCAAAGATCTTAATCATCGATGACGAACGAGCAATCCGCAGAGCATTGCGCGAAATTTTGGAATTTGAAGATTTTCAAGTCGATGAAGCAGAGAATGGGGTAGAAGGCTTGGGAAAAGCTAAGAATACCCTATACGACATTATTTTCTGTGACATCAAAATGCCTCAAATGGATGGCATGGAAGTATTAGATGCCTTGAATCAGGCGAAGATCGATACGCCTGTGATCATGATCTCCGGACATGGAAATATTGAGACGGCTGTTGAAGCGATCAAGAAGGGAGCCTTCGATTTTATTGAGAAGCCGCTTGACCTCAACCGCATCTTAGTAACAATTCGCAATGCAAAAGACCGTGTGGTCTTGGTTGAAGAAACGAAGCAGTTGAAATCAACGGTACGCAAATTCAAAGGTTCTTCCATCATAGGCGAAACAGAAGGAATTTTAAAGATCAAAGAAATGATCGAAAAAGTAGCGCCTTCGGATGCACGTGTTTTGATCACCGGAGGAAATGGAACGGGGAAAGAACTGGTGGCGCGCTCATTGCATGACCTTTCGAATAGAAAGAAAATGCCGTTTGTAGAAGTTAACTGTGCTGCAATTCCTGGAGAATTGATCGAAAGTGAATTGTTTGGTCACGAAAAAGGAGCATTTACATCAGCTGTAAAAGATAAAAAAGGAAAGTTTGAGTTGGCCAGTGGCGGTACCCTGTTCTTGGATGAGATCGGGGACATGAGTTTGGCAGCTCAAGCGAAAGTATTGCGCGCGTTGCAAGAGAATGTGATCCAACGTGTTGGTAGCGAGCGCGACATAAAAATCGATACGCGAATTTTAGCTGCAACAAATAAAGATCTACGTAAAGAGATCGAGGAAGGCCGTTTTCGCGAGGACTTGTACCACCGTTTAGCGGTCATCCTGATCCATGTGCCTTCGTTGAACGAACGTCGTGACGACATTCCGTTATTGGCGGAGCATTTCTTGACCTTGGTTTGCAACGAACACGGTGTTCCACGTAAGGAATTCACGGATGACGCACTTGAGGCTTTGAAACAAACAGACTGGACAGGAAACATCCGCGAGTTGCGTAATATCGTGGAACGTTTGGTGATCTTGTGCGGACACAAAATCACCGGTTCCGACGTCAGTATGTTTGCAAATCCGAGAGCAACAAAAGCATAACGGATTTTAATCGTTCCTTCTGATTATCCCCACATGGCCCCAAATTGGGTTCCTCGGTGTGTGGATTCTTCGTCCATGGTCAATAGTGGAATATGGAAATCATTGTATGCTAAGGTTTGTACAAAGGATTCTGTAAATACATGTACGTGTTGTTGGTAATAAGTGGCTGCAAGAAGATCCACTTTTTCCTTCTGACTTAGTTTGAAGATATTGCCAATAAAGTCCTTTCCGTCAACAAGAATGAAACGGTATGCGATATGCTGTTCTTCTAAAACTTTACGACAAACAGCCAGGTTGACATTTTGACGCTGTATAAAGTCTGCATCCACTTGTTCTTTAGCTACAAGAATCATTTCAGAGTTGAACATTTTCGCCAAGTTTGCTGCCATACGCACAATTTGAACGCTTTCACGCTCCAAATCGATGGTCATCATGATCTTTTTGATGTTCTGGAACACTGTTTCTTTCTGAACGATGATCAACGGAACGCTAATATCTTCTACGATTTTGAAAGCATGACTGCGGAATACTTTTCCCAATCCTGTAATACAATGGGTGCCAAGAACTACGAGGTCAACACCAAGAATTTTTACAGCTTCTTCAATTTCCTGAGTTAATGCTCCTTCAATAACCTTTGTTGTCAATTTTCCTTTATGATCGCTCGCATGTTCTGATACGAATCCCTGCATGGTCAATTCAGCATGATGACGATCGCGTTCGTTTTTAATGACATGTAAGAGTACAATTTCGTCTGCCACGTTTTTAGATAAATCAATAGCAAAACGAGTTGCACTAACAGATGCAGGAGTAAAATCTACAGGAACCAGGTAAGTAGCTGATGTTGTATTCATGGATTCGAATTTTGGTTTATTCGAAGGTAGTTCAAGCTATACGGGTAAATTATGACCTAGGTCATGATACAAGCTGATTTTACTCTTTTTCAAACCCAAAGGGATTGAACTAAATGGAATTCAACCGTTCGATGAGTTTGCGCGTGATATGCGCTGAATTGAATTGTTCCGTATTTGTTGCTTCGCTGTGCAGATTGCCATTGCGGTAAGCTTGCCACGAATTGATCAAAAAGGCTTTTGTTTCTGATACATCATCGTAGCCTACAAAGATTCCGGAATTTGTTTCGATCATGACGGTTTCCAGATCACTGTCGTGTTCGCCAATAGCTAAAATAGGGCGCTTTGCACCGAGATATTCAAAGAACTTTCCTGTCAGAATTCCTTTGACATTTCCAGATC
>CAYLJB010000184.1:0-2996 GCA_964383785.1 uncultured Fluviicola sp. | reverse complement strand
CTAATACGGTTTCATAAATCTGACCGATGTTCATACGTGAAGGTACCCCAAGTGGGTTCAACACGATATCAACTGGAGTTCCATCTTCCAAGAAAGGCATGTCTTCAGCACGAACGATGTTCGCAACGATACCTTTGTTACCGTGACGACCCGCCATTTTATCACCAACTTTCAATTTACGTTTCTGAGCAACGTATACTTTAGCCATTTTCACGATTCCTGCAGGCAACTCATCACCAACAGAGATGTGGAATTTCTTACGCTTGTATACACCCAAAAGGTCGTTCGCTTTGATAGTAAAGTTGTGCAATACGCGGCTGATCAATGTATTCACATGTGTATCAGCTGTCCAACCAGTTGGATTCACGATCGTGTAATCGATAGCCAACAAGTTTTTCGCAGCGAACTTAGTTCCTTTCTTAATGATTTCTTCTTTGAAGTTATTGAAGACCCCAGCAGATTTATGCTCGCCCAAAACAGCCAACAATTTCTCTACTAGGCGCTCTTTCAATGCTGCATAATCCTTCTCGTATTCTGTATCCAAAACCTCCAAAACTGGTTTGTCTTGAGCCTTAGATTTACGATCCTTGATAGCACGGCTAAACAATTTCTTGTCTATCACCACACCACGCAAAGATGGACCTGCTTTCAATGAAGCATCTTTCACGTCACCAGCTTTGTCGCCGAAGATCGCACGCAACAATTTCTCTTCAGGAGATGGATCTGTTTCACCTTTCGGTGTGATTTTACCGATCAAGATGTCTCCTTCTTTGATCTCAGCACCGATACGGATCAAACCGTTCTCGTCCAAATCTTTTGTTGCTTCTTCTGATACGTTCGGGATATCAGAAGTCAATTCTTCCATACCACGTTTCGTATCACGTACTTCCAATGCATATTCATCGATATGAATAGAAGTGAAAATATCATCGCGTACAACACGCTCAGAGATCACGATCGCATCCTCGAAGTTGTAACCTTTCCATGGCATGAATGCCACTTTCAAGTTTTGACCCAATGCCAACTCACCTCCTTGTGTAGCATAACCTTCGCATAGAACCTGCCCTTTCTCAATTCGGTCCCCTTTGCGAACGATCGGCTTCAAGTTGATCGTTGTACTTTGGTTTGTTTTCTGGAACTTCGTTAATGGATAACGTGTCACTTCGCTGTCAAAGCTAACTAGTTTATCTTCTTCAGACCAGTCGTAGCGGATAACGATCTCATTCGCATCCACGTACTCAACAGATCCAGGCCCTTCAGCATTGATCAAAACACGTGAATCACGTGCAACCAATTGCTCAATTCCTGTACCTACTACCGGAGCTTGTGGCTTCAATAGTGGAACAGCCTGGCGCTGCATGTTAGATCCCATCAAGGCACGGTTCGCATCATCGTGCTCCAAGAACGGAATGGAAGATGCCGCGATCGAAGCGATCTGGTTAGCACCTACGTCCATCAAATTCAATTCTGTTGGAGCAACAACAGGGAAGTCACCTTCGTAACGCGCTTTAACCACTTCAGACAAGAAATTACCTTTGTCATCCACGTTCGCGTTCGCCTGAGCGATCATTTTTGCATCTTCCTCCTCAGCCGACAAATAGATTGGCTCGCTGGAAATATCCACTTTACCATTTGCTACTTTACGGTATGGAGTTTCGATGAATCCAAGTTTATTCACTTTCGCAAAAACACACAAAGAAGATATCAAACCAATGTTTGGACCTTCAGGTGTTTCAATCGTACACAAACGACCGTAGTGTGTATAGTGAACGTCACGTACCTCGAAACCAGCACGCTCACGAGATAGACCACCTGGCCCTAGTGCAGACAAACGACGCTTGTGAGTAACCTCAGAAAGCGGGTTTGTTTGATCCATGAACTGAGATAACTGGTTTGTTCCGAAGAACGAGTTGATCACAGAAGAAAGTGTTTTAGCATTGATCAAATCGATTGGCGTGAAGACCTCGTTATCACGAACGTTCATACGCTCACGAATGGTACGAGCCATACGTGCCAAACCAACACCGAATTGTGCATACAATTGCTCACCAACTGTACGTACACGACGATTCGACAAGTGGTCGATATCATCCACATCAGCTTTGGAGTTGATCAATTCGATCAAATACTTGATAATTGAAAGGATATCGTGTTTTGTCAACACGCGTGATTCCTCAGAACTATCAATATTCAATTTTTTATTCATTCGGTAACGACCTACCTCACCCAAGTCGTAGCGAGCATCTGAGAAGAACAATTTCTCAAATACACCTTTCGCTGTTTCATAATCAGGTGGTTCAGCATTACGCAATTGACGGTAGATATGCTCTACTGCTTCTTTCTCCGAATTCGAAGTATCTTTTTGAAGCGTATTGTAGATAATCGTATAATCAGCAGTGTTTGCATCTTCTTTGTGGAAGATCACAGTTTTAACACCTGCATCTACGATCAAATCAATGTGGTGATCCTCCAAAACCGTTTCACGATCCAAGATCACCTCATTACGTTCGATCGACACTACTTCACCTGTATCTTCGTCTCCAAAGTCCTCAATCCAAGACTTCAATACACGTGCAGCCAAGCGACGACCAACGCATTTTTTCAAACTTGCTTTATTAGCTTTCACTTCATCAGCAAGTCCGAATATTTCTAGAATATCTTTATCTGTTTCATAACCAATTGCACGGAACAAAGTAGTTACAGGGAACTTCTTCTTACGATCGATGTAAGCGTACATTACACTGTTGATATCCGTTGCAAATTCGATCCAAGAACCTTTGAACGGGATCACACGAGCAGAGTACAATTTAGTACCATTTGCGTGACGGCTCTGTCCAAAGAAAACTCCTGGTGAACGGTGAAGCTGTGACACGATAACGCGCTCAGCACCATTAATAACGAAAGACCCTTTTGGAGTCATGTAAGGAATTGTACCTAAGTAAACATCCTGCACGATAGTTTCGAAATCCTCGTGCTCAGGATCGGTACAATACAAT
>CAYLJB010000183.1:0-3002 GCA_964383785.1 uncultured Fluviicola sp. | reverse complement strand
ACCAAGACGTGAATTCATTGAGAAAAATGCGAAATACGCGAAAATCGACGCATAACTAAAAGCTGCAGCAATGCAGCTTTTTTCTTTTTAGGCTTGAACCGAATATTTCCTTATTTTGGCAGCATGAAATTTCTGATCGCCTCGTTTTGTTGCTTGCTCATGTTCAGTGCTTGTGTTGATGATGAAGGAACACAGGAAACTTTTGAGGAGTTTAAATCCAATGATTATAATTTTAATCTGGACAAAAAATTCAGCTATAAGAATATCACTTTTCAATTGCCCTCAAGTTTCAAAAAGAGCTTCTCAACGCGGTTTACGATCACCAATCATTCAAATACCTTTCATCAACAGCGAATTGGCATGTACTTTTCTGTTGAGCGCTTTTTACCTGTAGACAAAAGCCGTGCTTTCGTGCAAGATTTCATAATCGAGGAAGACCTACTAAACACTTTCCAAGACGCTTATGCCTACAAACGTTATCAATCCTTACAAGATGGCGGATTGTCTGTTAAAAAGGATCTTTTCAATACACCAACCAAACAAGGCGTCATTCAGGTTTTACACGGTGACTCCAATAATTTTTATGGTGAGGAGATGCGCTATGCACTTGCAACGATCAAAATAAAGAACGAATACTATGTGTTTCAATTCATCACCAACAAATCTTTGATGAATTACTCCATGGATGATTTTAAACGCATTCTGCATAGCGTAAAAAGCAAGAAATGAATCTAGACCAGCTGCGAGTAGCTTTCGAACGTGAGTTGCCTGGAGAAGCCGCGCATCACGAGTTCTTACCGATGCGTGGAAGTAGTCAGGCCGCTATCGCTAACGGTGCTCCATACCGACTTTCAGCTGTTGCTATCTTACTCTTTCAAAACACAACAGGATATCTATCAACGCTTGTTACACAGCGGCAAACTTACGAAGGTACACACAGCGGTCAAATCAGTTTTCCGGGTGGTAAATACGAAGATTTTGATCTTGACTTGGCGCAAACGGCTGTACGTGAAACCAGAGAAGAAATTGGCTTAGACATATCAAATGCTGAACGAATTGGTAAATTGACAAACGTATACATTCCTGTGAGTCAGTTCTTAGTTGAACCACATGTATTCATTATTCAAGAACAACCGGCTGATTTTCAACTTTCGCCTAGAGAGGTAAACAGTTTGCATACATTAGATTTACCAACGCTTTTCACCCCTGAATCGGTAACATTGCGTGACATCAGACAACCGAACGGCATGATCTTGAAACAAGTCCCACATTTTGTGCAAAACGACCTTTTCATTTGGGGAGCAACGGCTCTCATGCTCAATGAACTGAAAGCAATGCTTCAGAAAGCCTAGAAACGGAAGCGAGCAAATCCAAATGCAGTAGAAACGCTGTGCCCATTCTTTGTGAAGAACGAAATCGCATCACGCGAAGCAATTCCACATTCGTAAGCCCCTTCACGTAACATGAATGTGATTCCAACCGGAATATTGTCTCTATAAATTCCACCACCGTAATAACCAGCATTCAATGCCAACCATTTAACTGGTCTGATCTCTGCTCCAAATGAATAGACTGCATTTTGGATGGATCCAGGAGTTTCATTGTTGAAAGGAGCAACAATATCCAATCCTAATCGTAAAAATTTCCAAGGTGTGAACGCAGCTCCAAAACGAATGTCAGCAGCATTTTTCAAAACGTACTTTTCTTGTCCAATAAGATTTAGAATCCCGCCTTCGCGCAACAATGAATTGACAGAGTTCGTGATATTCGCATTGTCCAATCCATTCAGGCTAAAGCTTCCGAAAATAGAGTCTTGCACCTTGTAAACGTTTCGCGTGTAAGTTACTGAACCAATATTATTTACCGCAACCGCTAAACGCAACTTACTGAACAATTCGACGCTTGCGGCCAAATCGATTCCGTAACCATTCCCTACTGCTTTTGGAAAGAACCCATCGTTTGTACCCAAAATATTTGAACCAGTAATATTTCCATAATCAATATTGAAGGCTGGTGTTAGCGAAGTATACATAGTCAATTCGCCGTTTCGCGATTCCATGTCGAACATGGCCATAGATTGAATCAAACGACCCCCAATTCCGCCATAAACAACAAAAACAGAGTCACGTCCAAACAACTTTCTTCCATACCCCAAATTGTAAGATCTGTTCCAAACCAAGCGAATATTTGATCCATCTGTCAGTTGACTGATCTTTAATGGAACAGAGATAGAACCTTGAATAACTGCTGCCAATGTATCTTGAGATAAACTGGCAGAGTTCGCAATTTGAGAAGTGTCCGTTCCAAATACAACAGTCAAAGAGTCAAAGTAATTCGACAATTTACCTCGGAAAATGATATCAGTAGTTTGATCATTCAATTTTGAGTACCATTGATAGTTTTCACGCACATTAAAAGCGATACCACCAAACTTAGGTGATTGAAATGCAAAACCACCCCAGTTGTAATCAACATTTACAGCAATTCCGGCCTGAGCATACATGGCAGCAGCGTCAATTTGCTTCTGATAATCGAAAGGGGTTTGATCTTTGTTGGTGGCTTGCTGGTACAAAGCCTTACTCAAATTCTTTAGCTTGTCCGAAGTCAGAGAATCACTGTATAATCCAAAACTAAACTCCGTCATTCCAGTTGTGAAACGCTTCCCTTCAAATCCCGTACCCCAGCCTAAACCGGACACGTTGATGCCCAAGCAATGGTAATCGGTAACAAACGGAGTAGCTACTCCTTTTCCCACTGTAGAGAATGCAACTCCTTGAGTTTGTGATATACCGGAAAAAGCGGCGCAAATAAATGCAACAATTAAAATGACCTTATTCATGTTCAGCGTTTCAGTTGATCAAATTAATGGAAAATATTTGGGCCGTGAAAGGATTGTTAATAAAAACAAAAAGAGGAGTAAATTCTTAGTAACTCACTCCTCTTTTTGCTAAACCATGCTAAAACTATAAAACCCAAAAACTACAACTATGAAATTGTGTTTT
>CAYLJB010000182.1:0-3015 GCA_964383785.1 uncultured Fluviicola sp. | reverse complement strand
CCGATCTCATCCATGTGAGCACCGATCATCGCTGCTTTATCTGATTTACCGCGACGAATGGCATAAACATTCCCCATATTGTCCAGCTTTACCTCATCGCAAAGCCCTTCCAATTCGCGCAACACCACTTTTCTAATCGGCTCTTCAAATCCGGGAGCACCTGGAACCGTGCACAATTCTGCCAACAATTTTTTCCGCATAGTTCAAAAATAACACTTTTCGCTTGGTATACTATTTTGAAAACATCAAGAAAAACTTAACAAACAACAAGTGGCATATAACTGAGGACCATTCACCGATTCGTGTCCACCAATGACCGAATATCGCTTTTATCAACCAATGAATGAGTCTAGATTTGTCCTAACTAAATTTTCAAAAATGGAAACACATAGAGATATCAACGCAGAAGTACGGCATGAAATTTTGAAGTCTAAGGCCAGTCATCTTCGGGGACGTGTAGTAGGCGGTTTGCTCATTGTAGCATTTGGGGTCTTGTATCTACTCAAAGAGTTAAAATTTGGAATTCCAGGATATTTACTTAGTTGGCAAATGATTTTAATCGGTGTAGGTACCGTGATCTTGGTAAAACACAAATTCCGAAAACTAACCGGATACTTTCTTATTCTGATAGGATGTCTTTTTCTGTTTGCAAAGTGGTATCCGCATTTATTGGGAAAAGAATTGATCTTTCCCATCTTGATCATCCTAGGGGGAATTGCCTATCTATTCAAACCAAAACGCGGATTTAAAAACAGTGACGTGAGATATACAAAAGAAAATTGGAAAGCTTTTCATGAAAGCGCCATGGAAGTGAGTGCCGAGGATTTTATTGAGGTAAACAGCATTTTTGGTGGGGTACAAAAAAATGTGGTTTCCAAGCAATTCCGTGGTGCAGATATCGTATCTGTTTTTGGTGGAACCGAAATCAATTTTTCACAATCTGATTTCGACGGGCGTGTAGTGATTGAAACCACAAACATTTTTGGAGGAACCAATTTGAATTTTCCGTCGAATTGGCAAGTCATTTCTGAAGTCACCACCATATTTGGAGCAGTGGAGGACAAACGTCCGGAATATTTGCCTGAACCGGGCGAAAATGCCAAAGTGGTCATTCTAAAAGGCAAATGTTTGTTTGGGGGTATCGAAATCAATAGTTTCGCTAAATAGATCATGCGGTATTATTCCAACAAGACTGTTTATTCATTGTACGCGGCCATTCTCGTATTGGTCGCTACATGCATATTACTCCTGCTTGGAATAGCTCATAACAACACCGCAGCCATATGTGAGGGCATATTAATGGGTGTGATCTGGAGTCTGTTTGCACTTTTGAGCGGATTGATGTCCTTTCATTATCATGCTAAAAACCCCTGGAATGTTATTTACGGAAGCTGGGTTATCGCTGGCGTGGTTGTATATCTGATCTTGTATAAGTTAATTGGCATGTTTCAATTGCTTACAAATCCGAGTTATACCACATTGGTGTTTCGAGCAATACTTGTAGGTCTGTCGTTGTATATGATCCTCTTGTATTGGTGGATTGCACGCAAAGATCAGATCGCGCAAAAAATGACGGAGCAAATGATCCATCAGGAACGATTATTAGCACAATCGGAATTGGAACAGATCCATCAACAAATACAACCCCATTTTCTATTCAACAGTTTAAATTCCATTTCCGCTCTCACCCAATTGAACCCTGAAGAAGCAAACAGGATGATTCACTTACTGAGTTCATTTCTTCGGAACTCGCTGCATGCAGATCTAAAAGAGTTGGTAAGTTTTGAATCAGAATTGGAGCAAACGAAGCGGTATTTGGAGATTGAAGCCATTCGTTTCGGAGATCGCTTGCAAATCCAATGGGACTTGAATGAGGCTTGTTCGCAATTGCAAATTCCACCGCTGATCCTTCAACCTATCATTGAAAACGCTATTAAATTTGGACTTTACGGGCACACCGGTAACGTCACGATAATCATCAGTTGTTCTCATGAACAAGGAAAATTGAAGTTAAGCGTAAGTAACCCTTATGACCCGCAATGGGTGAATGACAAAAAAGGTAAGGGTATCGGATTAAAAAGTATTGCAAAACGCCTTGAACTTCGCTACAAACAAATCATGCTGTTACAAACTAAATCAGATAACAGTCAATTTACCACAACACTATTTATTCCGCAATGATAAAAACGCTGATAATTGATGACGAACCACTAGCGCGATCAATCGTTAAGTCCTATTTAGAGAAGGATGATGCATTTACTTTGGTGGGTGAGGCTGGAGATGGCCTTGAAGCATTGCGAATGATCCAGGAAACACAACCAGATTTAATCTTTTTGGACATTCAAATGCCTAAGATTAGTGGGTTTGAAATGCTGGAATTATTACCGGATCCACCGGCCGTAATTTTCACCACGGCTTTTGATCAATTTGCTATCAAAGCCTTTGAAACAAATGCGCTCGATTACCTGCTGAAACCCTTTCAATTGGAGCGTTTTCAGCAAGCTGTGCAAAAATTCAAGGAGCGTTACACTCAGAACAACCACCGTTTTGATAAGCTCGAAAGTATCATACAGCAAGAAAACCGCATTGTTGTAAAGGACGGTACTGAAATTCGTGTCATTCCTGTTAAAGAGGTTGACTACCTGGAAGCATACGATGATTACGTAAAAATCTACCAGGGCTCAAAGTATATTTTAAAGAAACAAACGATGAGCACATTTGAACAACAACTTCCGCCCCATTTATTCATGCGTATTCACCGATCTTTCATTATAAATCTGGATCAATTGACGCGAATTGAATCACTGGAGAAAAACGCGTATGTAGCCATTTTAAGATCGGGAGCACGCATTCCAATTTCCAGACAATCGTATAGCCACTTAAAGTCGAAATTGGGCTTATAATCCCGTTCATATCTGTCGTTCTCAGTGTTAAACGGTTCAAATTCCGTTGAAAATCTGTATCTTCGAATTACTAAACCAGTAAAAGAACTACACACATGAAAAAATCGCTACT
>CAYLJB010000181.1:474-3141 GCA_964383785.1 uncultured Fluviicola sp. | reverse complement strand
ACTTTCATTTTTTTTCTTTTTATCGGAATTCTTTCTTACAATTATTTGTAGCGGAAAGAAATACGTCCTTTAGTTAAATCATATGGAGACATTTCTACTTTAACACGGTCACCAGGAAGAATCTTGATGTAAAACATACGCATCTTCCCAGAAATGTGTGCGGTAATGATGTGACCATTTTCTAATTCTACACGGAACATCGCATTTGATAATGCTTCGATGATGGTACCGTCTTGTTCAATTGATGATTGCTTTGCCATAATCTTAGAAACCTGATGACAATTCATTTGGTTGACGTCTTCCACGAACACGAGCACCTTCCATCAAACCATCCATGTGGCGGTTCAATAAGTATGACTCGATTTGCTGAAGGGTATCCAATACCACACCAACCATAATTAACAAACTAGTTCCTCCGAAGAATTGCTCAAAACCTGAGTTGATGTTCGCTTGCCAAGCCAAAGAAGGCAAAATAGCGATCATCGCCAAGAACAATGACCCCGGCAAAGTAATACGTGAAACCAAGCTATCAATGTATTCAGCAGTTTCCTCACCCGGACGCACACCTGGAATAAATCCACCATTGCGTTTCAGATCATCCGCCATTTTGCGCGGGTTGATCATGATAGCCGTGTAGAAGTATGTGAACACGATGATCAAGAATGCCAACAATACGTTGTACCAAATTCCATGTGGATCTCCTAAAGCATATTGGATAATACCACCATCAGCAGCACTCTTCGAAAAGACCATTACTGGGATTGTCATGATAGCTTGAGCGAAGATGATCGGCATTACACCAGAAGCATTTACCTTCAATGGCAAATAGTTTCTAGCTCCTTGATCATCAACTGCACGAGCTCCAACAACCCTTTTGGCTGTATTTAAAGGCACTTTGCGAACCCCTTGAACGATCAAGATAGTTCCCAAAACGATCAACATGAAAACCAATACCTCCAAAACAACTTTCAATGGAGAAGTAGAAGCTACTTCTGACAAGAAAGAAGATGGGAGTCTTGAAAGGATTCCAACTGTGATCAAAAGTGACACTCCATTTCCAATACCTTTGTCTGTAATGCGCTCACCCAACCATACAGCGAACATTGATCCTGCCACCATAACAGAAACCGATGTTACCCACCACAACGTTGTTTGTTCAGCTGGTAACGCACCCGGAATAGATGATGCATACAATGTAATGTAGGTAGGCGCTTGCACTGCACAGATCAAAATGGTAAGGATACGCGTGTAAGTATTGATTTGCTTACGACCGCTTTCCCCTTCATTTTGCATTTTTTGAACGGCTGGTACCGCCATACCTAACAATTGCATAATGATGGACGCACTAATGTATGGCATGATACCAAGCGCCATGATTGACACATTAGTAAAACCACCACCCGAGAACATCGATAAGATGGACTCCAACGTACTGTCCGAGCCGGCGTTATTCGCTTTGGAAATAACAGCATCGGCGTTTACACCTGGAAGCATGATGAAGGAACCGATACGGTAAACAAGAATTAGAGAAAGCGTCAATAAAATACGCTTTCTCAATTCTTCAACCTTCCAGATGTTTTTTATGTTTTGTATAAACCGTTTCATAAAAAAATGTCGGCAAAGTTAATTAGATTTCTGAAATTGAACCACCTTGAGCCTCAATAACTGCTTTTGCAGAAGTTGAGAACTTGTGAGCAGCTACGTTGATCTTTGCTTTCAATTCGCCACGACCTAGGATTTTCACCAATTCGTTGCGACCAACAAGACCATTGTCGCGCAAAACATCAAGGTTAATTTCAGTTACATTCTTACGGTCAACCAATGACTGAAGAATATCTAAATTAATTGCTTTATATTCTACTCGGTTGATATTCTTGAATCCGAATTTCGGAACGCGGCGTTGCAATGGCATCTGCCCACCTTCGAAACCGATCTTCTTAGAATATCCAGAACGAGACTTCGCTCCTTTGTGTCCACGTGTAGCAGTACCACCGCCACCTGAACCATGACCGCGACCGATTCGTTTATCAGAAAGAACCGAACCTTTCGCTGGTTTCAAACTATTTAAATTCATAGTAAATTCGATTTTACGATTTATTGAACCACTTCAACTAAATGTTCGACCTTCTTGATCATACCAAGAATCTGTGGCGTTGCTTCTTTCTCAATAACTTGGTTCAAACGGGTAAACCCTAAAGCTTTAATTGTAGCTTTTTGACGAGCTGGACGTTTGATAGTGCTACGAACTTGTTTAATCTTAATTGTTGCCATATTACTATCCTATTATCCGTTAAACACTTTATCCAAACTTACACCACGCTGGCGAGCTACAGTAACTGCATCACGCATGTTTGCCAATGCATCCATAGTAGCTTTCACTACGTTGTGCGGGTTTGAAGATCCTTGAGATTTAGCCAATACGTTGTGTACTCCAACTGATTCAAGTACAGCACGCATCGCACCACCTGCGATTACTCCGGTACCATTCGTTGCTGGCTTCAAGAAAACTTCTGCGCCACCGAATTTACCTTTTTGAGCGTGAGGAACAGTTCCTTTCAAGATCGGAACTTTGATCAGGTTCTTTTTCGCATCATCGATCCCTTTCGTGATCGCTTCAGTTACTTCCTTTGCCTTACCAAGTCCGTGTCCAACGATACCATTTTCATC
>CAYLJB010000181.1:0-464 GCA_964383785.1 uncultured Fluviicola sp. | reverse complement strand
CTTTGGTCACACGGTTCACAGCTACCAATTTATCTTTAAGCTCGATATCTGAGGCTTTTACTCTATTCATTGTTTGTGCTGCCATGATGATTAAAATTTAAGTCCGCCTTCTCTAGCTGATTCAGCCAATGCTTTCACACGTCCGTGGTACAAGTACCCGTTACGATCGAAAACAACTGTTTCTACTCCAGCTTTAACCGCTTTCTCAGCGATCTCTTTTCCTACTACTGCAGCTTGATCAGATTTGTTTTTCTTGTCTGCTGCTTTGTTCTTGTAAGAAGAGGCTGCAACTAATGTAATACCTTTTGTATCATCGATCAACTGCGCATAGATTTGCTTATTTGAACGGAATACAGATAAACGAGGCACCTGAGTAGTACCAGAAATTTTCTTTCTGATTCTTCTCTTAATTTTTGCTCTTCTGTTTAATTTACTAAATGCCATAACTTCCTAAAATTATTTTT
>CAYLJB010000180.1:0-3208 GCA_964383785.1 uncultured Fluviicola sp. | reverse complement strand
AGAGCTCATAACTCAGTTGGTTAGAGTGTACGCTTGATAAGCGTAAGGTCAGTAGTTCAAGTCTACTTGAGCTCAAAAATAAGAATAGGGGGATATAGCTCAGTTGGTAGAGCGGGTGCTTTGCAAGCATTAGGTCACCGGTTCAAGTCCGGTTATTTCCATAAAAAATAAAATTAACGGTAACGTTATACATTACAAGTTAAATGAAATACTTATATATTAAAGATCGCAAACGTAGAATTTTATATAATCTTTTTGAAAAAAAAGCTAGACTTTTAAGAAGTCTTGTTGAAAATTTAAAAATGCCTATAAGTTATAGATATTTTTTATACGGACAATTATTAAAAATGCCAAGAGATAGTTCAATTGTACGTTTACGAAATCGATGTGCTTTAACAAATCGTCCACGAGGAATTTATCGCGTTTTTGGAATTTCACGTTTAATGTTTCGTAAATATGTATGACAAGGTAAATTAATAGGAGTAAAAAAAGCAAGTTGATAATAAATGAAAGATTATATTTCTGATATGTTAACACGTATAATAAATGGACAAAAATCAAAGTTAGGTGAGGTAATGCTTCATAGTTCAACACCTCAAAAATGTATTTCTATTTTAAATATTTTAGAAAAAGAAGGTTATATTTTTGGATGAGAAGAATGAAGTTTAAAAAATGAAAATAAAATAACTAAAGATAAAACTTTACGTATTAAAGTTTTATTAAAATATAATGGACAAGGAAATTCGGCAATTCGAGGTATTTTTAGAGTATCGAAACCGGGACGTAAAGTATACATCTCTACAAAAGCTTTATGAAAACCGAAAAGCGGTGCAGGTATTTTTATACTTTCTACACCTTTTGGAATTTTAACGGACAAAGAAGCACGTTATTTTAATGTTGGTGGAGAAGTTCTTTGTGGAATTTTTTAAAAATAAAAAATGTTGCAAAATAAGAAATTATTATATGTAAGATTACCAGAAAATGTACAGGTTAGTTGAGGAAAAGATTTTATTAAAATATCTGGTCCTTTAGGAACATTAGTGAAAAAAAAAGAAAATATTACTTTTTTGCTTAAAGATTCTATTTTATATATGTTAACAGAAGAACATTTAGCTTATTTTTATTGATCTTTAGTACGTTCATTAATAATAGGAGTTTTAAAAGGATACCGTTTTAAATTAAAATTAATTGGAGTTGGATATCGTGCACGTATAGAAAATAAAAAACTATATTTAAAAATTGGATATAGTCATGAAGTATTATATACAATTCCTGAAGATGTTGAAATAAAATGTTCAAAAGTGAAAGGAACTTTATTGTTAATTAAAGGAATTGAAGAGCATCGCGTACGTCAAGTTGCTACAGAGATTCGAGAATTAAAAAAACCAGATGCCTATAAAGGAAAAGGAATTCATAAAGAAAATGAAATTTTGAAATTAAAAAAAGGAAAACGAGAAGGAAAATAAAAATATAAATGAAAAATAATAATGTATTTAAACCAAGATATAAAATCGCTTTTCAGGTGAAAAGCAAAGTATGACCTTATAAAAATTCACGTATGCGTCGATTTTTTAATATACGTGGACGAAAATTAATTCGCCGAGGATATTTTAAACGTTATGTTTTAGTCTTTAACAATATGAAATGAGCAATTGCACGACGTTATGTAAAACCATATATAAAACGTCGACATCCTTCACGTATTAGAAAAAGATATAAAATGTATTTTTATACAAAACAACAACTTCGTCATTTTTATGGAAAAATAAAAGAATCTTCTTTTCGTGTGTTTTTTCGAAATAGTTTAATTTCGATTGTTCGTCGTAATAATTCTTTTTTTTCTTTACTAGAACGTCGTTTAGATATGATTGTTTTTCGTATGCGTTTTTTACCTACAATTTTTGCATCTAATCAAATGATTCAACACTATGGTGTTTGTGTAAATAAACAGATTGAACGTTCTGCAAATACAATTGTCAGAGTTGGAGATGTTATAACTTTACCAAAAACACACTGAAGTCCAATTTATTTTAATATGTTTACACGTCTTTTTTTTAAAGTATATGGTAAATATATTTTAAAACGAAGAATGTTTAAAAATATTAGAAAAAAAGTTTGATGGTTAAAAAAAGCAAAACGTTTTAAACGAAGATACATATCGTGAGTACGTAAAAAAAGTCGTTTCTTAAAGTATTTTAAACATATTCGTATGAATTTTGAATATTTTTATAGACGAATAATGTTACAAATCTCTAACTATCATATGCATTATAAGAAAAAAAAATTAGAAAAGATTTTCCAACATTTTCCTTTATTCGAAAAACTATATAATGAAAAGTCAGATTTTAAAATTGAAGAGATTTTTAAAAAATTTAAAGAAGTTTTTGTAAAAAGTATTAAAAAAGTAAAAACATGAATTAAAAAAAGAAAAATTTTGATATATAAATGACGTTGAAAAAAAACATATACTAATTTATTAAAAATTTTAGCGTTGTGCTTAAATATTACTTCAATTTTAAATCATTTTTGAATGCGTTTTAGATTAGAAGAGATGAACATCTATTCTCAAATTATTTTAAAGGGGATTTATAAAAAGTTTTTATTTCAAGCGAAAGATGATTTTTTTGATTTAGCATATTCTTGAAATTTTGTAAATGCAGGTAAAAGATTTAAGCTTGTTCGAAAAATTTTAAATGAACGTAAAGCTTTAATTATACAGCAATCGGCATATTTGCAAAAAAATCTTACGAAATATTATTTTTATATACTAAAAAAAAAATTAAAAAAACTTCGACCTAATTTACAATGAAGAAGACAATATTTAAGTTATTTTTTAACAAAAAGAAAACGAAAAAAAAAAAATAAGTTAAGAACACCACGTTTAAAAGTATATCATTGATTTTTACCTAAATATATTTATTTTGATTTTCAATATATGTCAGGAATGTTAATAGCATCTCCGGTATCAAAAGATATACAATATTCATTTCGATGTTCTTTATCTAAAATTTATTCTTTTTATAAATCACGTGGATATTAATAATATTAATAACATAAAAAAAAGTTTGATTTATAATATAAAATTTTTTATGTATAAAAAGAAATTATACATGATTTAATAATTTTTATAATTTAAAAATTTAAATGGTAGTTGCAGCTAAATTAATTGGAGCAGGATTAGCAACAGTAGCATTATCAGGAGCTGGGG
>CAYLJB010000179.1:2484-3211 GCA_964383785.1 uncultured Fluviicola sp. | reverse complement strand
ATCGTCTTCATCTGCCACTGTTTTGATAGCTAACAAAGGACCTGTTTTATCCGTGATCGAGATCGTTTTAACCCCTTTACCACCACGGTTCGTGATACGATAAACCGGTTCTCCGTCTTCCGGATCATTTAAGTAAGAACGTTTTCCGTAACCTTTCTCTGAAACAACCATGATCGTTTCATTCAGATCTTTCACACAGATCATACCTACCACTTCGTCAGTTGGCGTTGTTAAGGTTACCGCACGTACTCCTGATGCGTTACGGCCCATTGGTCGAACTTTCTCTTCGTTGAAACGAATTGCTCTACCTGCTTTAGTTGCCAAGACCATTTCATTCGTTCCATCTGTCAAACGAGCTTCTAACAGTTCGTCGTTCTCACGGATCGTGATCGCGTTGATACCATTTGCACGCGGACGAGAATAAGCTTCCAAAGAAGTTTTCTTGATAATACCTTGCTTCGTACACATCACGATGAAGTTATTATCTACGTATTCTTTATCTGTAAGATCTTTTACTTTAACATATGCTTTGATCTTATCGTCTTGTTCGATGTTCAACAAGTTTTGGATCGCACGACCTTTTGCAGTCTTGTTTCCTTCCGGAACTTCAAATACACGCATCCAGAAGCATCGACCTTTTTCAGTAAAGATCAATAAGTAGTTATGATTTGTAGCTACGAACAAATGTTCCAAGAAGTCTTTGTCACGTGTTGTAGAACCTTTCGAT
>CAYLJB010000179.1:0-2474 GCA_964383785.1 uncultured Fluviicola sp. | reverse complement strand
TATTCATCTAAGCTTGTACGTTTGATGTATCCGGCATGTGAAATTGTGATCACCACTTCTTCGTCAGCGATCAAATCTTCGATACGCATTTCAGAAGCAGCATACTCGATCGTTGATCTGCGGGCATCGCCATATTTTTCTTTTACTTCAGTCAATTCATCTTTGATGATCTGCATACGACGCTCTTCACGAGCTAAGATATCTTGCAAGTCAGCGATCAAAGCCATCAAGTCAGCGTACTCAGCACGCAATTTATCTTGCTCCAGTCCTGTCAATTGACGCAGACGCATTTCTACGATCGCACGTGCTTGAATATCTGACAAGCTGAAACGTGCCATCAATTTTTCACGTGCCTCATCCGGACTTTTAGAAGCGCGGATCATAGCGATCACTTCATCGATATTATCCGAAGCAATGATCAAACCTTCCAAGATGTGAGCACGCTCCTCTGCTTTGCGCAAATCGAATTTGGTACGACGAACAACTACCTCGTGACGGAAGTCAACGAATGCGCTGATCATTTCTTTCAAATTCAACAATCGAGGTCTTCCATCAACCAAACAAATATTGTTGATCGAGAAAGAACTTTGCAATGCTGTAAACTTGTATAACTTATTTAAAACAACGTTTGGAATTGCTTCGCGTTTCAATTCGAACACGATGCGCATTCCGTTACGGTCAGATTCGTCGCGGATATCAGAAATACCTTCGATCTTTTTGTCGTTCACCATTTCGGCGATCTTCTTGATCATTTCCGCTTTGTTAACCTGGTAAGGGATCTCTGTAACGATGATCTGTTCACGACCATTGGATTCTTCGATCTCAGCTTTACCACGAATGACAATACGTCCACGACCAGTCATTAAGGCTTCACGCGCTCCTTCAACACCATAAATAATACCTCCAGTTGGGAAATCTGGTGCTTTTACGTATTGCAACAATTCTTCGTCAGCGATCTCCTTGTTATCTACATATGCAATGATTCCGTCACAAACTTCTGTCAAGTTGTGCGGTGCCATGTTTGTAGCCATACCAACCGCAATACCACTTGCTCCATTCACCAATAGGTTCGGGATCTTTGTTGGTAAAACTGTTGGTTCCTCTAATGAGTCGTCAAAGTTCGGAGCGAAATCCACCGTTTCTTTCTCCAAGTCGCTAAGCATTTCCTCTGCGATCTTACGCAAACGTGCCTCGGTATAACGCATTGCTGCAGGACTGTCGCCATCTACCGAACCAAAGTTACCTTGTCCGTCCACTAACGGATAACGCAGAGACCACGGCTGTGCCATACGCACCATCGTATCATAAACAGAGCTATCTCCGTGTGGGTGATACTTACCAAGAACTTCCCCTACGATACGGGCAGACTTCTTATAAGGTCTGTTGGAGTAAACCCCCAAATCCTGCATTCCATATAATACACGGCGGTGTACCGGTTTAAATCCGTCGCGCACATCAGGAAGCGCACGCGATACAATAACCGACATCGAATAATCGATGTACGCCGATTTCATTTCATCTTCGATGTTAATCTGGATTATCTTTTCTCCATCTGCCATCTTGTCATGTATTTAATTGAGCATGATAATTGTGAACTCGTTTTTAACCTTATAAAAAAGGCATAAAAAGCAAGGTTCGAAATTAGTGCTTTTATGGCTACAAAAAAGGAGTGAAAGGGGTATTTTACTAACAAAAAACGGTGAAAAAATGCTTATTCGATGCACTTATTAACATTTTATGCGTTTATATATTTGTATCGTGCTGCAAACCGCCGCATCAAAAAGTTAAAGTAAACGAGTTATGGAAGCAAAATTCTCTCCGCGCGTTAAAGATGTCCTTAGTTTTAGTAGGGAAGAGGCTTTGCGTTTAGGAAATGACTTCATTGGGGTGGAGCACTTTCTGTTGGGTATTCTTCGTGAAGGGGAAGGGAATGCTGTTCGAATTTTGAAGGGTTTTAACCTGGATATGGGGCAGTTGAAAACAGAGGTGGAGCGGCAACTGTCGGAAACGGCAAAGTCTTCAGTAGCTCCTGGAGCCAATATTCCATTGGTAAAACAGGCGGAACGCTTATTAAAGATCACCTATCTGGAGGCAAAATTATTTAAAAGTCCGATCATCGGAACGGAACATTTGTTACTTTCGATGCTGAAGGATGATGATTCCGTAGTTTGTCGCATCTTGGGACGCTACGGAGTGAATTACAATACAGTAAAAGACGAATTAGACGATATGCTAGACGAAAACAACATCCCTCGTGCTGAAATGCCGGGGTCTGCTGACGATGAGGACCAGACATTTGGTGCAAGTCAGCGCAAGACATCTGATCCGAAGTCGAAAACTCCGGTTTTGGATAATTTTGGACGTGACCTTACTAAAATGGCGGAAGCCGGAAAATTGGATCCGATCGTAGGTCGTGAAAAAGAAATAGAGCGTGTTTCTCAAATCCTTTCGCGTCGTAAGAAGAACAACCCAAT
>CAYLJB010000178.1:0-3379 GCA_964383785.1 uncultured Fluviicola sp. | reverse complement strand
ATTAAAAGTACAACGATTTGCTAGAAACAACAATGAATAAGTAGAAATATAAGCGATTCTTTTAATATTTCGTATAAGATCATTGGTAAATGGTTTTAAATCATGATTTTGCTGAAATAGTTGATAAATCAATGGTTGAGGACGTTTTCAACAGAAAAATGTTTACTAAAATTCTTTACTTTTTTTAACAATTGTTGCAGAACACAAAGAAATGGTGCTATATTCGTCGAGTAACTCAAAACTAATAACTATGTCAGAAACACTAGACACAAATGCAGGATCAGGAAAGCGTCCTGGTTTTTTAACAGTACTTTGTATTTTAACATTCATCGGATCTGGATTGGGTGTATTGGGCTCTATCTTGGGCTTGATTGGTAGTTCAGCTCTTGGAATGTTTGCTCCTCAAGGAACTATGGTAGTTCAATTGATTAGTCTTGCTTCAGCAGCACTTTGCTTGTTCGGAGCTATCAAGATGTGGGGATTGGCGAAACAAGGATTCATGCTTTACTTGATGGGTGGAGTACTTGGAATCGTTGGTGCTATCGTAAGCGCTATTACTGTGAAATCGTACATTGAGCAATCAATGTCTACTATTTCTGGAATGGAAGGAATGGAAGGTATGGAAGCTGCTGTAAATGATAGCGCAGTTGCTTTGGCTTCTGCAGCTGCTTGGACAGGAGTTGTGATCACTGTGATCATTAACGGTTTGTTCATCGTTCTTTATGCAGTTAACCGCAAGCATTTGACAAAATAAGGAGTTCATCCTTAATTGATAACGGAGGGAATTTCCCTCCGTTTTTTTTTATTAATACTTATCTTTCGCCATAATTTTGAATCATTAAATCAACAACTTGTCATGCGCATTCTTACCTATTTTAATCTGTTCATTTCCTTTAGCTTACTAGCAATATCCGCATACGTGCTTTGGAATCTCGATGTGATGATCAATGAACAACTTGAGCTGATAGAATTGGAAAGTATGTTGGGTTCCGTTGATCCGGTTCATGTACAACATATTGAATGGGTTAAGAATAATGGACTTTTGGTGACTTCTTTCGTAGCAGCTGGATCCTTGATCGCATTCATTGGGGCGCTTTACCTGCGTAAAATGAATGGAAAGGGTATGTTGCTTCAAATTATTGGTGGCTCTCTGATCATAGCAGCTATGATCCTGTTAATGAACGTTCATCCTTTAATGGCTACAATTATCGTAGTTGTTCAATTGTTGTTGATACTCGTCACAGTCATTAATCGTTCAAAACTGAATTGATCCTTAACATTGTTATGAACGAGGTTATAGACACGAATTTACCCGAAAACGTTTCAAATAGTAAGCGATCGGTTCTGTTATCTGTGCTTTGTATACTGAGCTGGATTGGTTGCGTATGGTATTTCTTAATGGCAATTTATGGGATAATCACACTCGAGTCAACGGCAACAGCAATCCGCACCTTGTATGCATTCGTTGACAAACCTCCACTTGTTTCCGAATACCTGCCTGATTATGTTACAGAGATGATGACGAAGGTAGATCGATACATCATGTTTTCAAGGATTCATCAAGCGGTTACATTAATGAATGCCGTATTCTGTTTTTGGGGAGCTATCCTTATTTGGCGTCGCATGCGAACCGGATTTTTTATGTATCTATTTGCGCAAATTCCTTATTTTATTTCCGGGATTCTGGTTTATTGGGCAGGAAATGAGCTCCCTTTGATCGGAACTTTTTCTGGAATTATTACGATGTTTTCACTGGTAATGGTGGTCATTTTTACAATATTGTATACTTTTCGATATAGAAATCTAATTTAACTAATATGGAAACACTAGATCAACATGTCAATTCTTCAGATTCCGGAATTAAAGTGAGTCAGGATGCAAAAAGCAATTTTATAACAATTGGAAAATGGACGCGCTTCCTGGGTGTTATGGGCTTTATCTCCGTAGGATTATTGGGGATTGCGGCATTATTTATGATTATTGTAGGAGGTTCTTCGTCTTATGTTGGCGAGCAAATGATGTTCCTTGGATTGATTTATTTGATCATGGCGGGGATTTATGTTTTTCCTGCTTTGTATCTCGTTCGCACAGCAAATCATTTATTGGAAGCATTCGAACGCGATAAAGTAGCTAGTTTCGAAATGGGTGTAGAGAATTTGAAGTCTTTTTTCAAATTTGTTGGGATCTTTACCATCGTTGTTATGTCGATGTATATTTTGATACTATTGTTCGCTATGGTTGCTGGCGCTTCAAGAGGTTTTTAAGGATGGATGATATAGACATTGTAGATGAGCTGGAGGCGGGACCCGGGAAACAAAAGGCACCTATGCTTCAAATATTGTGCATCCTGACTTGGGTGTACTGTTTTTTTACTGTGTTGTTCCTTTCGGTTTTTCTGATCAATGGAACGAACGTGCTATCCATTTTCAGCCCATCAGGTAATTCAACAATTCTGAATCTTTTCTTTTGGAATATTTTGATGCCACTTATTTGTGCTGGTGGAGCTTTGATGATGTGGTTCAAATTGCGCTGGGGAATCATTGTTTATGGGATTGGACAATTGTCGCCTGTCTTGTATAACATTATTGTTTATGTAAGTGCATTTGGTTTTGGTTCAAACGGGATCTTTATCATTGTTATCAGTAACCTTATTCCAATTGCATTTTTCGTTTTATATGCCACACAAGTTAAATACATGAAGCCATGGCGCAGTTGATAGATAACGGTCATTTGACGATCGACCAGGAATTGCTGATCAAAGAAAAAAAGAAGCGAGTTGTACCTACTTACATTCGCATGACAGCAGTGATTGCTTGGATCTGGAGTTTGATCTTTTTGCTGGTCTCTTGGAATTTGCGTAGTGATGCTGCTGAAGCCGTTGGTATGTATGAATTGGATGAAGTAGGGGGAGTGATCTACGAAAGCTGGTTGATCCAAACGGTTGTGTTTTACAGCTGTATCGCAATGATCATTTGTGCCGGTTTGCTTTATTGGTTGGGTTTATGGGGCGTTGTACCTTTTATGGGTAGTTTGATCAGCTTCATGTTTATGCCGATATATTCAGGTTTTGTTAGTGGTGTGCACGCCATGAAAACGAATTTAGAGGTGGGGATGTACGTCTTGATTCCGACCATTTTGTTTTTCATTACTTTGGGTTATGTAATTGCTTCTTTGGTGAAACGCTCTTAATAATTTAACTTATATTCGCTTTCTAAAATTTTATAATGGGAGAATTAGACGATCTACTGGATACTCAAGGTGCTGATGGCGGAATGCAGACTCCGTCAACCTTACCAAACGCAACAACTGTTTTGGTACTTGGAATCATTTCAATTGTTGGATGTATGTTTTATGCCGTTCCAGGTTTGATCTGTGGGAT
>CAYLJB010000177.1:0-3397 GCA_964383785.1 uncultured Fluviicola sp. | reverse complement strand
TCTCCACGGCGCGCGCGTGCAACTGCTTCTTCGATTGCCTCGTGAACTGCTTCAGGCGACATACCATTTACAGATTTAGAAGGCATTTCATAAGAAAGACCAATTTTAGACAGATCAGTAACGTTTGTCGTACGTTCTACTGAAGTACCCATCGCGTAATTGTTATTCTCGATGATGTAGATCACCGGAAGTTTCCAATTCATGGCCATGTTAAAGGTTTCGTGCAAAGCACCTTGACGAACAGCTCCATCCCCCATAGAAACGAACACCACGTTGTCTGTATTATTGTATTTTTCAGCAAAAGCGACACCGGTACCCATTGGAATTTGTGCTCCTACAATACCATGTCCTCCCATGAAATTCTTTTCTTTATCAAAAAAGTGCATGGAACCACCTTTTCCTTTGGAACATCCTGTAGAACGACCATACAACTCAGCCATTAATACACGAACATCAGTCCCTAAACCAATTGGATGTGCGTGATCGCGGTATGCAGTCATATGTTTATCAGTAGGACGACTCGCACTCACCGTACCTGCCACAACAGCTTCTTGCCCGATGTACAAGTGACAAAATCCACCGAACTTCTGTTGGATATACAATTGCCCTGCTTTCTCTTCGAATTTGCGCATCAACAACATATCCTTGTACCATTTGATGTACGTTTCAGCAGAAAACTTGGATGTCGATGCTAGTGCACCCTTCTTTGTAGTTTTTGTTGGTTTTGAAGCTGTTTTTGTAGCCATTATTCAACCGATTTGTAAGTTCAACCGACAAATATAACAAGTTATATGCACAACCCACCTCAACCCGATCAAAGAAAACAGCACATTTTGCAAAAAGAAAGTGCGATCATTGAATTCCTTCCGGATTTATTCCCAGAATCGTAATTTTATCCGGTGAAAAAGATCGGACTCCTTTCAGATACTCATGGCGATCTGCCAGCAAGTTTGTATACGCATTTTGCGGATGTAGATGAAATCTGGCATGCCGGTGATATTGGCACCTTAGAGGTCTTAGATAAATTACAAGCTTTTAAACCGGTTAGAGCTGTGTTCGGCAACATTGACGACCATCAGATCAGACTCGAATGTCCGGAGCACCAAGCTTTTGAATTAGAAGGAGTCCAAGTACTCATTACACACATTGCTGGAAAACCGGGTAAATATGTTGAGAAGGCACTTCATCTAATCGAAGAGCACCGCCCTAAACTATTCATTTGTGGACACTCTCACATTGCGTTGGTTAAAATGGACCCCCATTTCAATATGCTCTGGATGAATCCTGGTGCAGCCGGTAAAAAAGGATTTCACGCGATCTGCACAATGATGAGATTTCAATTAGAAAAAGGTCGTATTGAAAAATTAGAACTCATTGAATTAGGAAAAAGAAGTCAACTGGACAATTCCAGCAAAATTTGAGCGTTATTTGCATCATGTTGAAAAAATTATTGCTTTTCACAGTTCTTGCTTGGCCAGTTACTGCTTGGTTACAAACAGGCGGCACTAATGGCTTTCAGTTTCTAAACAGTCATTATTCCGCCCGACAATTGGGATTAGGTGATCTTCTGTGTATTTCAGATGGTGATCTTCAAAGCGTTTGGTACAATCCGGCTTCTTTAACAAAAGAATGTCATAATAAGGTATTGGTTGGTCAAACCTTGTTAGCCGGAGGCATAAATACCGGAGCACTTAATTATGGAAGGACGATCGGAAATTATAACGGCAGTGCACATTTTAGATATATTGCTTATGGAAAGATGAATCGCACTGATATTAACGGAACAGATCTTGGCTCTTTTAGCCCTGGGGATTTCATTTTCGGAGCAAGTGCGTCGAGAGCGATCAATGAGCGCATGTCGATAGGAGCCACATTAAACTTACTGTATTCACAACTTGATCAGTACACCGCCTTTGGTGGCGCGATAGATGTTGGTGGAATTTATCGGGATGATGCAAAGCGGATAGTGGTTGCAGGGGTTGTAAAAAACCTGGGAGCACAATTTAAAGGTTACACCGAATCAAGATATCCGTTACCGCTAGAAGTTCAGTTAGGGATAAGTCACAAATTAAAGCATGCTCCATTCCGATTCACGCTTGTTGGAACGAACTTACAAAAATGGGATCTTTCTTATGTGGATCCGAATGCGAAAGACGAGATCGACCCGCTAACAGGAGACACCATCAAAGTTCAAAAGGCAGGGTTTTTTGAAAAACTCGGCAGACATGCCTTAATACAAACAGAGCTTTTAATGGGTAAAAAGTTTCATTTACGCGTAGCATTCGATTATCAGCGACGCCGAGAATTAGCTGTCACAAACAGACCAGGATTAGCTGGATTCAGTTTTGGAGCCGGATTATATTTGAAGCGCTTCAGTGTAGACTATGGCTGGATGATCTACTCTAGTGCAGGCTCTCAGCATGGTATCTCATTAACGATACCATTGAAAAATTAATTTTTTTTTCAATTTTTTGAAACCTTACGAAGGACACCCGCGTAATTAACCGTGAATTGTTCATAACAAATCGTGTTTTGAAAACAATTTTATTAATACTTTAGTCGCAACCAATAATTAATTTCAAGTATGAAAAAGTTAAGTTTACTAGTAGGAGGGTTGGCTCTATCAACTCTAGCTCTTGCACAAAAACCATCTGCTGATGTACCTTTCTCTTTAGAAGGACAGTTGGGTTGGAACGCATCTACATTGTCTTTTGATGCTCCATCTATCCGTTTCCGTTACTTCTTGCAAGATAACATGGCAGTACGTGTTACTTTAGGTGTTGACAATAACAAAACTGTTGACAACTACTTCGAAAACGAGCAAGATAACACAGGAGCTGCTGGTGAGTACATCACTAAGAACGGATCTTGGGCTCTTGCAGTAGGTGCTGAATACCACTTTGATGGAACTGACAGATTGTCTCCATATGCAGGTATCGACATCATGTTCGGTGGTGGATCTAACACAACTGAAGGTACTATGTCTGATGGTACAGGATACGTAGCTGACTACTCTGAGTCTTCTGAGAACAAGTCAAGCATGTTGGGAGTTAACTTGGTAGCAGGTACTGATTACTACTTCGCTGAGAACTTCTACGCTGGTTTGGAATTGGGTCTTGGATGGTACTCTTGGACTGACAAAGAAGGTACTTCTTCTGTAACTTCTGGAGGTGTTACTGTAACAGGTAAATCTAACGAAGGTAAAATGTCAGGAATGGGTAACAACGTTGTTGGACAATTCCGTTTGGGTTGGAGATTCTAATCTAGATACAAATTTTGAAGGGGGCTCTGCCCCCTTTTTTTTTGCCCGATCCTTACTATTCCCTATCTTTGAACAGATTCATGACTACAAAGAAGATCAATATGGTGCCAATTTCAGTATAAAAAATCCCTCAGC
>CAYLJB010000176.1:0-3458 GCA_964383785.1 uncultured Fluviicola sp. | reverse complement strand
AGGGCTTCTGTCTTTGAATGTGCTGCAGTTCTTGATATTCTCAAAGATGAAAGCAAAATATCAGAATCAGACCTTGAAAAGATGTTAATTGAGGCAGATGAGCTTTCTAGAATTTTATATGCAATGATTAAAAATCTGAGTTGATGGGTTGTACAATACAAACACCTTATTGAGAAACAAAGCGAAAGCGATGTTCCGAACTCTGGTTTTTTTCTTCACTCTCATTCTGTTCCTTCCTTTTCATTCTCCCTCTGTTTCTCATTCTTTCATTCTCATTCTGTATTTCATTCTCTTTCTCGCCCTTTTTAATTCGCTACCAAATTTTAGCAGGAAATTAAAACAAGAGCACACCAACAATTTTGAGAAGAACTTGTTTGGATAACAATCTCTATCTTTAAACCAAGATGTATTGGATCAATGAAAAGAATGCTCAAAAAAGTGCACGGATCGCTTTGTTGATCTTTGCTGTGCTGAGCATCTTCATTGGTCTGGGTTTGCGCAACCTGACCTTCGATTACGATTTCGAGAAGTTCTTCCCGGACGACGATCCTGAAACAAAGTTTTACAAAGAACACCGCGCACGATTCGAGTCGGACAACGATTTTTTACTCATTGCAATTGAAAACAAATCAGGCGTTTTTCAAACTGCTTTTCTTCAAAAGATCGATCAGCTGACCAAGCGCATTGAAAAGCAAGTACCTTTTGTAACGCGGGTAGCTTCTATCACCTCAGCCAAACAACGCCAGTTATTGCCATTTGGTTCGGTGGTTGAAACGCCATATATCAATTGGTTGAAGCCAGATCTGAAACGAGATTCTGTTCGAATCTTTCAAGCACCTGAATTGTTGAATAGCCTTGTGGCACGTGACGCGCAGTCGGTTTGCATCTATGTGCGACATACGGATTACATTGAGAAAAAAGACAGCGATCGCATGCTGGCCAAATTGGATGCCTTGATCACTCCTTTCCAATTTGATGATGTTCACATCGCTGGACGAACTATTGGTCAAAAACGCTACGTAGAGATCATGGTGGACCAGATGTTCCTGTTTCTTGCTTTAAGCGCAGGCCTGATCGTGATTTTTCTGCTCATCACTTTTCGATCATTTTGGGGATTGGTTATCCCGTCTGTTGTAATTGGGCTGTCAACCGCCTGGTTGTTGGGCTTAATGGGCTGGTTTGGGATTCCGATCAACATTTTATTGATCACCTTGCCTACGATACTTTTCATTGTTGGAATGTCTGATGTAATTCACCTCGTATCTCATTACGTGGATGCAATTCGTACGGGTGATAAAAAGATCCACGCCCTGGAAACAACTGTTCGTGAGGTGGGCTATTCTGCCTTTTTAACATCAATTTCTACGGCAATTGGTTTCGGGACTTTGTATTTCGTCGATATGGAACCGATTCAGGTCTTTGGTTTGGTAACGGCTATTGGCGTATTAATCGCTTTTGCTTTGACGATCTTGCTTCTACCTGTAATGCTCTTGGTATTTCCAACACCGAAGTATGTAGAACGAACCAAAGAAGGCAGTTTGTGGCAACCGTATTTGCGGAAGTGGTTCGTGGGAGTGTTGCGTCATCGCAAGTGGATCTTGGCCGGATTGTTCTTGTTCTGTTTGATCGGTGTCTTTGGTGTGCGCATGTTGCGTTCGAACAACTATTTGATGGATGATCTACGTGCCGACGAACCATTGAAACAGCATTTCAATTACTTGGATAAACATTACGGTGGTATTCGCCCTTTTGAATTGGCAGTAGCCGTGAACGATAAAGAGCTAAGTTGCTGGGATCCGGAAGTGATCACAGAATTGGATGCTGTTGAATCTTACCTGGAACAAACCTATGGTGCGGAGATCAAGTTGTCCTTGTCCGGTTCAGTAAAATTGGTTCATCGTGCCATGCATTTCAACGAACCGAACTATTATTCACTACCGGATCAAAAATCAGATTGGAAAAAATGTCGACGGATCTTGAAAGGCATAGAAGGCGGTGCGTTTATTAGAAATCTGCTAGATTCTACCGAACGGTTTACGCGCTTACATGGGAATTTCCCGGATATTGGAAGTATAGAGATCGCAAAACGAAATGTAGCGTTACAGAAATTCTTGAAGAAACACGATCTGAATGGTCGCATTGACTATACCATCACAGGAACGGCCCATGTGTTCGACCGTCATGTGAAGTATTTGTCAGGAAATTTAATGGATGGATTGGGAATCGAAATCCTGCTGCTCTCCTTGCTCATGGCTCTGGTTTACCGTTCATGGCGCATGATTCTCATCTTCTTGATACCGAACATCATTCCTTTGCTATTGGTTGGTGCCTTGATGGGATATTTGAATATTGAATTGAAGACAAGCACAGCAATCATTTTTACGATTGCTTTGGGGATTTCGGTAGATGACACCATCCATTTATTGGGCAAATACAAGCACGAATTGGCGCAAGGAAAATCTAAGTTGATAGCCCTCAAGACAGCTTATTTAACTACGGTTAAGGCAACAATTCTCACTACGTTTATTCTCTGTGCAGGATTCTTCCTCTTAGTTTTCTCGGCCTTTTTAGGAGCACATAACATGGGTCTATTGATTAGTATCACCCTTTTTGTCGCCTTGTTAATCGAGATGACACTTTTACCAATTTTAATTGTACTTTTCTACCGAAAAAAGTCCACCAAATGAATCTATTTAGAATAGAAATACAACTTAAAGCTTGTCGCCATTTTTTGGTCCTTTTGCTTCTATTCTGCCTGATGCACCCTCAATCTGCTGAGGCCCGACACATAGTGATTCGGGATAAATCACTTTCCGATTCTTTAGCCAAGAAAGAGGCAATTATAATTTTGACAGGATTTGGGTCCATTTATCATAGTGCTCGTGAGCAAAAGCGACGTTTTAAAAATCAGGGCTTTGATCTGTTCATTCCGGATTATATCAAACGAGCGTCACTGGATAAGAGCGCAGCCTCTATAGAGAAATTTGTTTTGAAATACCGCTTACGGGAGTACAAAAAAGTGCATGTGTTCAGTTACATTATCGGTAGTTGGACCTTAAATAAATGGATCGAAAAAAGTGGCCTGCAAAATATTGGTTCCATTGTTTATGATCGCAGTGCCTTGCAAGAAAGGGTTCCGCCAATTGTGAACGAATCCAATCCATTCATGAGTCGTGTTGTATTCGGAAAGGTCATTTTTGAACTGGCCAATACACCTTACAAAGGGATTGACACTGTGGGGAATGTGAAAATTGGGATTTTAATGGAGTGCAAAGCGACGCGAGTTTTGTGGTCGAAGAAAAAGGCCTACGATCGCATGCCTGCGCCGGATTTCAGCGTTGCTGCTACTGGGCAGAAATGCCACGACTATTGTTATGTATTTGCAAGCCATGACGATCTATATACCAATTTGAAGGACATTGCTCCGATGGTCATTCATTTTTTCCGAAATGGAAATT
>CAYLJB010000175.1:2467-3555 GCA_964383785.1 uncultured Fluviicola sp. | reverse complement strand
CTTGTTACACATTAGAACATAGTTGAATTTCGCATTGTTCATTTTCTTACGCATTTCTTGCGTAGTAACGGTAGGTTTGAATTTGAAACGTGTTGTCAAACCAGGTACCGTGTTCATTTGAGCACGGAAATGTGGGAAGAATGCAGAGTGAATCACATCTTTCGCGCGGAAATTGAATTCATACTCTTGGCCTTTACACAAATACAAGGTATCGTTAGCGTTGAATACAACATCATCCAATGCGCGTGCATCCAAAGAAGATTTGTGACGAGCTTTCATTTGGTACAACATACGCACCAAACGCTCTTTACGCCCCAATGACGTGATCATTTTAGCACGATCTTCAGGGATTAACATGATTTTACGGTCATTCAACTTTCTTTCCAAAGCTTTGATACCAGTAGCACCATTCTCCATTGAATCGATCGCATCTTGAATAGTTTTCGTAGTCAACAACGCCAATGGGTTGTTTTCGTTCGTCAACTTGTAGTCAAAGAAACCTAATTGGTTGTCTTCACCTGCCATACGCACTGTCCAGTCGAACTGCTTAGAGAACAATTCAATACGAACTGCATCCTTGTCAGCAACCGCTGTTTGTTCATTCCAAGATTTCAAACCAAGGATAATGATCACCGCAAGTACGATTGCAGGAACAACAGTCCAAACCAACTCCAAACGGTTATCATGTGGAAAGTAGTAAGCTTTTACACCTGGTTTGCGCACATATTTATAAGCAAAACCGAACAAAAGAGCGTTTGTCAAAAAGAACACGGTTGTAATGATTACAAAGTTCAGATTCAACAAACTGTCTGTTGCAACTCCATGCTCAGAAGCAGCATCACCACGTCCTGTCCATCCGTATTCCAAACACAAGTAGATGAAACTTGCGAAGAAAGCGAACATGAACACCAACAAGAACGTTGCATTCAACCTGTTCTCGCGATTCGGAATATCTTCCTCGCGGCGGTTTCTCAATTTAGAAGACAACTCATACAAACGCACCAACTGAGCGATTGCGAGTACTCCTAAAACAATAACGATTAATACGATTAGCTTTGTCATTTTCCTTAATTTATCGTAGCAATTAC
>CAYLJB010000175.1:0-2457 GCA_964383785.1 uncultured Fluviicola sp. | reverse complement strand
TCTCGTGATGAACACTTTCGTCCAAAAATGGGTGATTCACCGGCATCAATGGAGCTTTTGTTAAATTCGATAGGATGGTACGGATGAAGAAGCCCAAGAAGAACAGCGCCATTCCGATTTCCAACGCACCAACATATGCATGGTGACCCATTGATCCACCCATCACCATGATGTATAAATCCATCCAGTGACCAGCGAAGATGATAACACCTACTGCAGTCAACATTCCAGCATGACGTTTTGCATCACGTGACATCAACAACAACATTGGGAATGCAAAGTTGATGAAGAACATGCCGAAATACAAACCTTTGAAATGCTCAATACGTGTAATGTAATAAGTTACCTCTTCTGGAATGTTTGCGTACCAGATCAACATGAACTGAGAGAACCACATATAAGACCACAAGAAAGATGTAGCAAATGTCCATTTACCCAAATCGTGGATGTGGTTTTCGTTCACTTTTTGCAAGTAACCTTGTTTCTTCAAGTAAAGTGTCAATGTAACCAATACAATCATTGTAGAACACCACATCCCTGCGAACACATACCATCCGAACAATGTAGAGAACCAGTGTGCATCGATTGACATGATCCAGTCCCAAGCAGAAGTGGAAGAGAATACAGCAAAGAATACCAAGAACGTAGCACCTTTACGGTAGTTCTTAAAGTGAAGGTCAGTACCACCAATCTTATCCTCTTCTAATGAACGCTTGCGGAAACCTGTCCAGAAGATGTAGTACACTGCCATGTAAGCTACTGTACGAATCCAGAAGAAAGTAAGGTTCAAATAAGCAGATTTACCTTCGATCAAAGCATCGTGCTCCAATGTCTTAGGATCCATCCAAACATAAATGTCAGCACCTTTCAAGAACGTAATTGTCAATAAGGTGATCAACATGAAACCGATTCCGTAAGGCAAGTAACCAGCTACTGATTCGATCACGCGTTTGATAGATGCATACCAACCTGTTTCAGTTGCGTACTGCAAAGCCAAAAAGTAAAGAGCTCCTAAACCGATCGCAAAAAAGAAGAAACTATCGATCAGTAAGTTCGCCAAGAATCGTTGTGTAAATCGAGCACCACCATCATGATAACCAAATTCCAACCACGCACCCAGCGCAATTCCCACTACTCCTAAAACCATCAGGATCAGTGTCAGCGATTTAGCTTTTGAAGAAATTGTAAATTCCATTTCTAATTGTTTTCTTAATTATCATTAATTACATGGCTGTGCTATCTGAGGCAGCTGCTGGTGCAGTTGCTACAGGCTTACCGTTTTCAAACTTACCGTAGTTAGGATCCTGGAAACGCTTGATGTAATGAACCAAAGTCCAGATCTCACGCTTGTTCAACAATGATGCATGCGATCCCATCATTCCTTTTCCATAATAGATAGAATAGAACATTTGACCTTCTGCAATTGTTAAGTTCTTGTAATCAGGAACCCCTGTATATGCTCCAGAAGCAACCATTGGACCGTTACCATCACCTTTTTCACCGTGACAGTGGTTACAGTTGATCTGATACAACTTCTTACCTTGTTCAAACAATTTATCTGATTGCTCTTGAGAAACCAACTTGATTGGGTTCATATCAGCAGCAGCAGCTTTGTATTCGAAATCTACATCCGGGTTAGCAGATAGATCGTAGTGATACAAACCGTGTGTTTGACCAAATGCACTACCTGCTTTGCGCCAGTAAGGCAACATGGTGTGTACCGTAGCCGAATCAGTTCCCCAGTAAGGAATTGTATACTTCGGTGGTACCATTGCCGAAACACGGTTCGCAAATTCCGGATTGATCTTTCCGCGAACTTCTCCGTAATCGACATAAGTTTCGATTGCAGGAGAGCGATACATATCAGGCATGTATTCTAAACCTGCACTATCAGGATCCGTTGTACAAGCAGCTGCTAAAAGCGCTACTACGGAGATCTGTGCAAATGCCTTGAATTTTACTTTCATCTGTCTCATCTTTTTGGTCTGTCAGACAAACTATCTACAGCGATTAATGAATTTCTTTTTGGTCTACTTCAATTACACCTGTCTCATTCAACATGGTCATCAACTCTGCTTCAGAGAATTTACCATTATCAGACAAACGCAACTCCATAACGAACTTGTCATCCGTTGTACGAGGATCCGGGTTTGTAGCCGGCATACCTGGAAGTGTCTTATTCAACAATAAGTAAGTGATCGCCATTCCGTGAGCAGCACACAACACAGTGAACTCGAACGAAATTGGAATGAAGGCCAATACGTTATCCAAATAAGTTTCGTTTGGCTTACCACCAACGTTCATCGGCCAATCTTCGATCATGAAATAACGCATACCGATAGTTGCCAATGCCAAACCTGTCAAACCGTACAGGAAAGCCATGATTCCCAAACGTGTGTGGCGCACCCCGATGATCGGATCGATACCGTGAATCGGAAATGGTGAGAACACGTCAGC
>CAYLJB010000174.1:444-3670 GCA_964383785.1 uncultured Fluviicola sp. | reverse complement strand
ATGGGAACAACAGTCTAAGACTTTACCCATCCACAGTTCGTTCTGTTCGGAATGGGTGATGAGAAAACAGCTTGTCTTGCTGAAGTTTTCTACAAGACGATTCATAACGCTCCATTCTATCGCTGCTCCATCAAGAGTGCAGAACTGATCAAGGTGGCGTATAACACCTTTATTTCGACTAAACTAGCTTTTGTGAACAACTTGATGGAAGTTTGTTATCACACAGGTGCAGATGTTGATGAAGTGACTTCGGCTTTGAAGCTTGGAACGGAGAGATTGATCTCTCCCAAGTATCTGAATGCCGGAATGGGTGATGGTGGAGGTTGTTTGCTGCCAAACGGAAATAGGCTAAAATGTCTTTGATCTCTTTGCGTTGATAGAATGAAAGACCGCCATAGATCTTGTAAGGCATGTTCATTTTGCGCAATGCTTCCTCGAATGCACGCGATTGTCTGTTTGTTCTGTAGAGAATAGCAAAATCACTCCAGTCGGAGCTTTCACTGTGTTTAATATCGAAGATGCGATTCGAAATGATCTTACCCTCTTCGTTGTCAGTAAGTGCGCGGATCACTTTGATTGGATTCCCTTTATCGTTGTCGGTCCAAACACTTTTTTTGATCTGATCCTTGTTTTTCGAGATCACGCTATTCGCAGCCTCCACGATTGTTTGTGTACTGCGGTAGTTTTGCTCTAGCTTGAATAACTTGAAATCCGGATAATCGTTTCGGAAGTTCAGGATGTTCTGAATATTTGCTCCACGGAAGGAGTAGATACTTTGCGCATCGTCTCCAACCACACAAATGTTCTCATAAACGGCAGCCAATTTCTTAACGATGAGGTATTGCGCATAGTTTGTATCCTGGTACTCATCCACCAGAATGTAGCGGAACTTGTGTTGGTAATAATGCAAGACATCCGGGAAATCGCGCAGTAACACATTTGTTTGATAAAGGAGATCATCGAAATCCATTGCTCCTGCCTTGAAGCAACGAACGGCGTATGTTTTATAGATGCGCGCAAGTTCCGGTCGTTGACTTTGACGGTCTTCAGCCATGATCTCCGTATTCTCGGCGTAAGCTTCCGGAGAGATCAAATTATTCTTAGCTGCCGATATGCGTCCGTAAACCATGCTTGGTTTGTAGATCTTGTCGTCAAGGTTCAATTCCTTCACGATGTCTTTCAACAAACTTTTAGTATCCTGAGTGTCGTAAATGGTAAAGTTTTGCGGATATCCTAAACGGTCAGCATTGAAGCGTAGAATGCGCGAGAACACCGAGTGGAACGTTCCCATCGTGATGTTCTTTGCTTCGCTGGATCCAACGATCGAACCGATCCGTTCGGTCATTTCCTTCGCGGCTTTATTGGTAAATGTCAAAGCGAGGATATTGAAAGGGTCAACACCATGATCGATCATGTAAGCGATACGCATGGTAAGTACGCGGGTTTTTCCAGATCCGGCACCTGCAATTACCATTGTAGGGCCTTCAATGTGTTCTACCGCAGCGCGTTGACTCTCGTTTAATCCAGCTAGATATTCCATAATTGCAAAGATAGGAACATCAGATAGACCAAGGGTGTTCGAAAAGAAGAATCTTTCAACAGGATTAGAAAACTGAGTTGAGAGTTGAATAATGCATTAAAATATAGTCCCATGGAGTTGAGGAATCTTTATAAATTTGCGTCGCCCCTGTTCTTGTTATACGGTCGAGTATCGAAAAACAATTCCCCACAATTACTCCTGCTCATTTAATGAAACAATAAAATGAACAGTGTAATTACAGGTGCAGGACATTACATCCCTGCGATCGTTAAAACCAATGAAGATTTTATGGTGCACACCTTTTACGATGAAAGGTACATGCGCATTGAACAAGCTCCTCAAGTTGTAACCCGAAAGTTTGAGGCGATCACCGGAATTTCTGAAAGGCGATACGCTTCTTCGGATCTGCGTTGTTCCGACATGGCGGCTTTGGCAGCTTTGGATGCCATCCGCGATGCCCGAATTGATCCGGAGACAATAGATCAGATCATTGTAGCTCACAATTTTGGTGACGTTATTCAGCACACGATCCAAACGGATGCGGTTCCGGCTTTAGCATCACGCGTGAAACACTTATTGGGGATCGAAAATCCAAATTGCGTGGCTTACGATATTTTATTTGGTTGCCCGGGGTGGGTGCAAGGAATGATCCAGGCACATGCATTTCTTCAAGTAGGTATGGCGAATCGTTGTTTGGTTATCGGAGCGGAAAGTTTAAGTAGAGTCTTAGATCCGCATGATCGCGACTCGATGATCTTTGCGGATGGAGCAGGGGCGGTGATCCTGGAAAGAAAGGAATCTTCTGGAAGTGGTATTCTGGCAAGTGCAGCTCAGAGCTTTTGCAAGGAAGATGTTGATTTTATTGAATTAGGGAAGTCCAATTTCCCGGAAAGCGATCCGCGTATTCGCTTCATTAAAATGAAAGGACGTAAAGTATATGAATTCGCTTTGAAGCAAGTTCCTTTGGCCATGCAGGCATGCTTGCAAAAAGCAGGTGTATCTTTGAAGGAAGTCAGTAAGATCTTCCTGCACCAGGCTAATGAGAAGTTAGACGAAGCGATCGTTCGAGAACTGTATAAGTTGGAAGGTATTACCTCTGTTCCGGAAACCGTAATGCCAATGAACATCCAGAAATTGGGAAATAGTTCGGTAGCTACGATCCCCACCTTATATAATATGGTCAAAAAAGGAGAGTTAAATGGGTTTACTTTGGAAGATGGAGAAATTGTTTTGTTTGCATCCGTTGGCGCCGGGATGAACATCAATGCGGTTTGTTATCGGGTGTAAATGCTTTTGTCGAAGAAAAGGAAATGCTGATCGTTCTATTCACATTAATTTGTTCAAAAACAGCACTTTTTTCCGATTTTACTTGCATCCTAAGAATTTCTACCTATCTTTGCACCCCTCAAAGTGTGTACTTTGGGGTGGAAACTATTTATTAATAAACAAAATTTGAGTACTGTATGCCAACTATTCAACAGTTAGTGCGAAAGGGAAGGACTGCGGTTGTAAAGAAGTCAAAGTCAGCGGCTTTGGATTCTTGTCCGCAGCGCAAAGGAGTATGTGTACGTGTGTACACCACTACACCTAAGAAACCAAACTCAGCGATGCGTAAAGTAGCGCGTGTACGTTTGACCAACGGTAAAGAGGTGAATGCTTACATCGGAGGTGAAGGACACAACTTGC
>CAYLJB010000174.1:0-434 GCA_964383785.1 uncultured Fluviicola sp. | reverse complement strand
GGTCGTTCACAGCGTCGTTCTAAGTACGGAACAAAACGTCCAAAAGCTAAGAAATAATTAAACTTTTAAGAGATGAGAAGAAGAAAAGCGAAAAAGATTGCCATCCTCCCGGATCCAAAGTTTAATGACGTTGTAGTAACGAAGTTCGTTAACAACTTGATGTATTCTGGTAAGAAGAATTTGGCATTTAAGATTTTCTACGATGCATTGGAAATCGTAGATAAGAAGATCGAAGATCAAGAAGGATTGGAAGTGTTCAAGAAAGCATTGGAAAACGTTACTCCATCAGTTGAGGTACGTTCTCGTCGTGTGGGTGGAGCTACTTTCCAAATTCCTACTCCTGTTCGTGAGTCGCGTAAACAATCATTGGCTATGAAGTGGTTGATTGGATATGCACGTAAGCGTAACGAAAAATCAATGGCTGGTAAATTAGC
>CAYLJB010000173.1:0-3676 GCA_964383785.1 uncultured Fluviicola sp. | reverse complement strand
TCCAGACTCAACTCTTTTACCGAAATAGTACAAGAAACCTGTACATGTCGATCCGCCCCCATATAAGAACGAAGCAAACTCTGGATCAATTCAGTAAAGTAACTATGCACTTCGATATTCGACAATTCACGTTCATGATACAATTGCTGATGAATCAATGACATGGAGTGAATCCGGTTGATCGCTTCAGTAAAGTCGTGTTTTGTTTCTGAGGATTTCACTTGCTCGCGTTGCATTCGCAATAAGCTGATCACGATCTGTAAGTTGTTCTTTACACGGTGGTGGATCTCCTTCAACAAGGTAGAATTTTCTTTATTCTTACGTTGAATAATCTTATTCTGGTAAGCCAACTCGTCATTAGCCAAGCGCAATTGCGTTTCACCGTAGGACTGAAACAAGGAATATTGGTGCAGTAAGTAAACTACAGAGAAAACCGCAAAAAGAATTTCCAGTAGCATCCCTAACTGACCAAAAATGCCCATCGGTTTTACATTTTGAAGTTCTGCATTTGAATTAAAGAAAATGAAATATCCAATTCCGGCCACAAGGAAAATCAAGAAGTACATAACGGCTTTTCTTCCTAAACCAATGAAAGCAAAAATGATGATCGAAAACACCCAACAGAATTCAGCAAAATGAGGCACATGACTCGGTGTATTCAAGGCAATCATATCTAAAATGGATGCAGCCACCGTATACACCCAATAGATCGGCTGGTATTTTTTAGTTCTTAGTAAATAAACAAAACCAACGCTCGCAACCAGAAAAACTAGTAAATAGAAAATACTGGATTGTACATCGAAGAAAAAGCCATTCAGTGTAAGCGCGAAAAACACGATCATGAAGAGCAATGACAAACGGTAGGTCAAAAGATACTTTCCTCTATCTAGGTAAGATGAATAAAAGGAAATATCAGGGGTAAAAAGCGACATAATTACTTTTTGATTTTCACAAAATAATTATCGTCGAATTCATACGGGTAAACAAAAACTGCAACCGTGTCATTTCTAAAAAACAAAGGAAAGTGCTCAGCCCCATCCCGAAACAAAACATAGTTATTCCCTTCGAGTAAAGGTGCTTCACCTGGAGTGAAAATGTATTTCAGCATGCGCTTCCCATTCCGAAAGAACAACAATTGATCTCGACCATTGATCCGAATAGTGAACTCATCCTCAATCGTAGTATGATCCACTTTCCTGCCATCGCGCATTGTAAGCACCCATCGGTATTCACCAATAAGTTCTGGATGCTCTTTTTTCATAAAGCCCTTACTTGAGGCTGTCATGCTCACCAACACCAACGCACACATCAGTCCGCCTGTTATCCGAAGAACGATCGATCTCATGCCATAAATGTACAATTTTTCTCAGCTAATGCTCACTATCAACTGACTTCGGAAAGGTCACTTTGCCGAAATACTCAGGAAAGCAACGGGAAATGTAAAATTCTTTTATTTTTGATAGTCATGGCGCGTTTGCTTTTGTTGGTATTTGGTATGATCGTAGTGCAGTTCTCGATGGCGCAGGACATCCATTTTTCGCATCTGAACAGACAGCCAACCTTTCAAAATCCGGGTAATGCCGGACTTTTTGTGGGTGATATCCGCCTCAATGCCAATTACAAGGATCAATGGAGATCAGTAACAGTACCCTTTACCACCATTGCCGTTTCCTCCGACTTCCACTGGAAACCAAAAGGAATGGGATTTGGATTTGTGTTCTTTCATGACAAAGTCGGTGATGGAACCTTCCAAACAATAGAGGGTATGTTCTCTGCTGCCAAGCATTTGAAATTAACCGGAGATTCCTCTCATCTGATTTCCGCAGGTTTACAAGTTGGGTTCAATTACCGTCAAGTGAATTTAAATAGTTTCTATTTCGATTTGCAGTTTGACGGTGTCGCCTTCAATCCGGGATTAGCCACACAGGAAACGTTCAATAATGACAGTAAGTGGAATGCCAACTCAGGAGTTGGTGCAACCTATCAATGGTTGATGGATAAAAAGGAAAAACTTACTGCGGGGATCAGCTTACACAATATCAATCGTCCGAATCAAGGATTCTACGGACAGGTAAACAAACGCGATCGCCGGGTGAGTTTATTTGCGCAGTACCAGCGACCGCTCAATCAGGACTTCACCTTATTACCCGGTTTGGGATTGAATTTCCAGGGAAAATACCGAGAAATCCTGATCGGTTCACAATTGCGCTACACCCTAATTGAAAAGCTTGGCACCTATCGAGCTGTTGACGCCGGAATTTGGTTCCGTGCACGTGACGCCGTGGTGGTGCGCTTTGGAGCTTCTATTCAAAACTGGTCTGTAGCTGTAAGTTACGACACAAACATTTCCCAACTGGTTCCTGCCAGTCGACTTCGCGGTGGACTTGAACTTTCCGCTGAGTACATACTGACCCGCTTCAAACCCAGAAACATCTATCACCGCGTATGTCCAGATTACATTTAAAACTATTCGCCGTGATCTTTTTCCCGATTGTCTTACAAGGACAAAATGAATTGGGGAAATACTTGGAGTTTGCAGATGCACAATACCGCAAAGGAGATTATGTGTATGCCTTGGACTACTACCAAAAAGCATTGGAATTAGACTCAAACAGCGTTGCGATCCTTTGGAAATATGCCGAAACCTTACGCGCATACAAGGATTATCCAAAAGCTGCATATTATTACGAAAAGGTTTACAACAAAGAGGAATGCGCCATTTACCCATCTTCCTTATTGCAATGGGCTTTGATGACCAAACAGCAGGGGCGTTATGAAGAAACTGTTGAATTATTGAAACGCGCCAAAAAGAAATACGCCAAAAACAAAAAAGATTATCTCTACCTGAAAGCAAAGCGGGAATTGGAATCGACGCTTTGGGCTCAAAGCGCCATTAAGGACACCTTAGAATTATTACCTGTTAAACTTCCGGAAGGGTTAAATTCGCCCAACGCGGAATTTGGCCACACCTTATACGAAGATCAGTTCTATTTTTCCTCCTTACGAGCTGATTCCATCGGAACTGCGGAGGAGATCTATGATCCCGTTTACACCACCAAATTGTACACCATTGTGCTGGATACAATACTGAAAGAAGTGGACTTCAAGGCTGCAAATTTGGATAAGAAACATACCGGTAACGGCAGTTTTTCTCGTGATGGTAATCGGTATTACTATTCGGTATGTGATGCGGTTGACGATCGTTATTCCTGTCGCATTGCCGTTTTGCGCCGTATCGGAAACAAATGGTCGGAACCAACCTTCATGAGTGAGGAGATCAATGTTCCCGGAACGAATACCTCTACTCCAACCCTTGCATACATCGATGGCGAAGAATGGTTGATCTGGTCCTCAGACAAAAGTGGCGGTGAAGGTGGTATGGATCTTTACTTCACGGTTTTGAAAAACGAAGGCAATCAGATCAGTAAGATCAAAGCGATCTCTGCAGTCAATAGTCCGGATAACGAGATCACTCCATGGTGGGATGAAAAGGAACGAAAACTATATTTTGCATCAGCATGGTGGGATGGTTTCGGAGGAACAGACATCCACTTCAGCACATTAAAAGATGGACGATTCGAAGCACCTAAAAATGGAGGACTTCCTTTCAATAGTGCTGCAAATGACAACTACTATTTCGAATTCGGGGATAGTTCTTTTGTGAGCAGTAACAGAT
>CAYLJB010000172.1:0-3753 GCA_964383785.1 uncultured Fluviicola sp. | reverse complement strand
AGGAGAATAAACAAAATTGCTCGCAACATGCAGCAAAATTACAATTACGGAATGGTTTTCACGTTAATTGTGTAAATTGGTCCACAAGATGAACGCTCCGAGATTTGTATGTATATGTCTGTTCTTTACCGGCTTGTTAGCACAGCAACAGGTAAATGCGCAACTTGGTAAAGATACTTGGGGCGTTACAGGTGAAATCATGCTACCTTCGGGAATGGCAAGTAAACCTTTTCGCGCATACCTGAACGGACTGGTGAATGTGCATCCGAAGATCGTTTATAAACCTCTGACAAATTGGTATGTGGCAGCCGGGCCGAAATACATGTACTATACCGTTTCAGAGTTTAAACTTCCAACAAAAACCACAGGTGGTATGCATGCCTTCGGTGGAGGTCTGGAGTTTGGGTACATGAAGTGGATCGGAAAACAGTTTGCTTTTGAAGCAGGAATTAAAGGTGGAGCCTTGCAACATGTATTTCATACGGGATTATTACCTTCTTCTAAAAAACTTCTAGCCGGATACATTGAACCGGGTTTGACATTCATTATCGCTGCAGATGAAGCCGTTTCCTATCGTTGGACAGTGGGATATAACTGGATGGGCTTTCATTTAATGCCTGAACATCTGGGACTGGAGACTTATGGCGGTTATACCTTAGAAGAATATGAGGTAGGTGCACAAAGTTTAGTGGTTGGATTCGGAATTACCTATTATTTCGGTAATGAGCGTGGCGATACTTTCATCGAACAAGCGCCAGAATAGATCTTCTCCTCAATTGTTTCATCCGGTTTTCACCGGATTTTTTTTGACATTTTAACAAATCATCGCTCTGTTTTAAACACGTGTTTAAAATTGATGTTTACATTTGTCGTCGAAAAGAAAAAAAATGTCCAAAGAACAAAATACAGAAGACAAGATCAAAGAAGCAGCCAAGCGCGTTTTCGTTTCAAAAGGTTTTGCTGGATGTTCTTCCCGGGAGATCGCCAAGGAAGCCGGAATGAACGTGGCTTTGGTGAATTATTACTTCCGCTCCAAGAACAAATTGTTCGAATTGGTGTTCGACACGGTAATGCAGGATTTTCTGGAAGGAATGATCCAGGTGTTTTCAACCGACATGCCTTTGGAAGAAAAGATCCGCATTTTCATTGAACGCGAATACGATTTCTTGATGGCGCATCCCGATGTTCCAGGCTTTATCATTAACGAGATCACACGACAAAACGATTGTCCGATCGATAAGCACGGTATGATGGAAAAGATCGCTTCGACCGGGATTTTTCAGCAAAGCTTGGAGGCTCAGAAGCGCGGGGAGATGCGTGAAATAGATTTGGTGAGTCTCACCATGTTGATCATGTCCAACTGTCATTATCCGTACATGGCGAAACCGCTCATGCAAGAACTTCATCGTTTGGATGATGAAGCCTACGCAAATCAATTAATCCTGCATAAGCAATATGTGGTTGAAATGTTGATCAACTACATTTTCAACAAGCATAACTAGAATTAGAATATAAATTAAACTGGTCAAATACAATGAAAAAACAACTGCTCGGTTTTATGTTTGCATCGGTGTCCGTAGTCGCAACGGCGCAAACCTTAGACCTGGAAACCTGTTTGAAAATGGCCGATACCGCCAACCTGACCATTCGAAACGCGCGTTTGGATGTTTCAGCGAACAAGGAACAGATCGATGCTTACATGTCGGCTCGATTGCCAAATATTACCGCCACCGGTGATTACAGGTACAATGCAATAATCCCTGGTCAGCTTTTGCCTGCGGCAATTTTTGGTGGTCCTCCGGGAACTTATACAGCGGTGCAGTTTGGTGTTCCTTATAACTTGAGTAATACCGTTCAATTGACACAGGTTTTATACAATCCTCAGGTCAATTACGGTATCAACGCCTTGAAGATCAATCAGAAAGTGATTGAAACCCAGCAGCGAATTACAGAGCGTGATGTTAAGCATCAAGTAGCAAGTACATTTTTCAATTTGCAAGCAATAAACAAGCAACTGGCATTTGTTGGTGGAAACCTTATCAGTATGGATAAGTTGATCTCTAATATGGAAGCTATGCAACGAGAGGGACTGATCATTCCTACGGAAGTGGACAAATTGCGTATCAACAAATTGAGTTTGCTGAATTCGCAACAGTCATTAACGGCAACAAAATCACAGCTGGAGTCTCTGTTGAAGATCTTGTTGGGAATGCCGGATAGTACTACGATTCAATTAGCTTCTGATGAGTTAGTAGAAAAAACAGTTTTGGTTGATAATACTGCCATAGATAGACCAGAAATGGATCTCTTGAAAGCACAATACGAACTGAATATTGAAGAGCGCAAGGGAACAAATATGGCATATTTGCCAAGTTTGTCCTTTTACGGAGCTTACAACTATACCTACAACATGAAGCCGGAAGATGATGTGCGACAAGGGATCGAATCAGCCTTCATTGGTTTGCGTTTGGATTGGACTTTATTCGACGGTCTGGAAAAATACAACAAGCAAAAAGTAAATGCTATCAACCGCGATAAATTGGAAAATCAACAGGATTTGTTGAATCAGCAGTTGGAATTGCAAACCGCAAATGCGAAACGCCAAGTAGATATTCAGGTTTCTTCTTTGGCTATTGCAAAAGAACAGCTCATGCTTGCACAACGTGTTTATGAGCAAACTGAAGCGCAATACAAACAAGGTACAGTGAGCTCAAATGACTTGATCACCGCAGAAAACAACCTGCAACAAGCTCAAACTAATGTTGTCTCAGCTTACGTGCAATTGCGTCAAGCAGAATTAGACTACTTGAAATCAATCGGATCAATTAAATAACAGAAACACAAAATTGAATTAAAATGAACAAACGAGTAATCATAGGAATTGTGGTAGGTCTTGTTCTTGTCGGACTTACCGTAATGAAACTGCTTTCAAACAAAGAACAGGTTAAAGAGAAAATATACGTTTACGATCCGAATACAGCTATTCTGGTTGAAACTTCAAACCCGGAAATGCATACGTTTGATCAAGCATTGAATTTCTTGGGAACTTTTGAACCGGCTCATCAAACGATGGTTGGATCTGATGGCAATGGAAAGATCGTGAAATTGATGGTGGAAGAAGGTGATTTTGTAACACAAGGTCAAGTTATCGCCAAAATCGATGACGAATTGTTGCAATTACAATTGGAATCTGTAGACGTATCTTTAGAAGGTCAGCGCAATGACGACAAACGTTACGACAACCTTTCCAAAGACAATGCAGTTGCGGGTGTAACCGTTGAGAAAACAAAACTTGGTTTACGTTCTACGGAAATCCAGAAAAAACAAATTCAGAAGCAGCTGCGAAACACAACGATCAAAGCACCTTTTTCAGGAGTGATCACGAAAAAAATGGTGGACTTAGGTTCGGTAGTGGGAGTAGGAACACCGGTAGTTGAAATTACAGATATCGGTCAGTTGAAATTAACAGTTTCTGTTCCGGAACGCGATGTGTTGAAGTTTAAAAGAGGTCAAAGTGTTTCTGTTACCGCAGATGTTTACGGTGATAAAATGTATGAAGGAAAGGTTACGAATATTTCAGTTGTGGCAGATCGTTCGCACAACTTCAAAGTACAGATCACGGTAACGAATAAGAATCGCGAATTGCTTGCTGGAATGTATGGAAGCGTGCGCTTGACCAATACGCAAAGCGTGAATCGATTGGCGATCCCACGTAAAGCATTGATCGGTTCTTCAAAAGCTCCACGTGTTTAC
>CAYLJB010000171.1:0-3771 GCA_964383785.1 uncultured Fluviicola sp. | reverse complement strand
GACTTGAACCCGCACGGGCAAATGCCCACAGGATTTTAAGTCCGGCGTGTCTACCTATTCCACCACTCGAGCATCCTGTTCTTATGCAAAAAAGGAGCAGCTGGGCTCCTTTTTGCTTTGAGCGAGAAACGGGATTCGAACCCGCGACCCCGACCTTGGCAAGGTCGTGCTCTACCAACTGAGCTATTCTCGCATACATGTATATTTCGCTTTCGCTTCAATTCCTCGTTTGGAATCGGGTTGCAAATCTAATAATTCATTTCCTCAATTTGCAAGTGAGTACTTAATTTTTTTTGAAAAAAAATAAGTCGGGTGAATTAGCCGCCGGTTAACTTCTTGATTTCATTCAACTTCATTAATGCCTCTACAGGTGTTAAAGTGTTGATATCTATTGCCACTAACTGATCATGGATTTGCTCAAGTACAGGGTCATTTAATTGGAAAAAACTTAATTGCATGTCATTGGATGCTTGCGCTACCACTTCTCGTATCGATTCTTGCTGACCGGAACGGTGTTGTATCTCTAATTGCTCCAGCATACGTTCGGCGCGTTGTACTACTTTAGTTGGCATTCCGGCTAGTTTTGCCACGTGAATTCCAAAACTATGCTCACTGCCGCCTTTGATCAATTTGCGCAAGAAGATGATTTTTTGTCCAACCTCTTTTACTGAAACCGTGAAATTGTGAATCCGGTCGAATTGCTCTTCCATTTCATTCAATTCGTGGTAGTGGGTTGCAAATAGTGTCTTTCCTTTGGCGGTTGGATGTTCGTGTATGTATTCTGCAATAGCCCAAGCAATGGATATACCATCATAGGTGCTAGTTCCACGACCAATTTCATCTAACAAGATCAAGCTGCGATCTGAAAGGTTATTTAAAATACTTGATGTCTCATTCATTTCCACCATAAAGGTCGATTCTCCAGAGGAAATGTTGTCGGATGCTCCCACACGTGTGAAGATCTTGTCAACTACACCGATTTCTGCCGCATTTGCTGGAACAAAACTTCCGATCTGCGCCATCAAAACGATCAATGCGGTTTGGCGTAACAAGGCACTTTTACCGGCCATGTTCGGACCTGTGATCATAATGATCTGTTGACTATCCTTGTCCAAAAAGACATCGTTCGGAACATATTGCTCACCGGCTTTCAATTGCTTTTCGATAACAGGATGGCGCCCTTCGGTAATGGATAAAGCAAAGCCTTCGTTTACCACAGGTTGATGATAATCATTTTTATGTGCGATCTCCGCAAATCCAATGAGGCAATCCAGCTGCGCGATCAATTGAGCATTCCGTTGGATCGGCAAAACGAATTTGGAAAGCTTCAAGACCAACTCCTGATAAATTTTCGCTTCGATCGCCGAGATCTTTTCTTCCGCGCCCAAGATTTTTGTCTCGTATTCCTTTAATTCCGGTGTGATGTAGCGCTCGGCACTTACCAATGTTTGCTTGCGGATCCAATTTTCAGGTACTTTGTCCTTGTGTGTATTTCGCACTTCCAGGTAGTAACCAAAGACGTTGTTGAAGGCGATTTTCAAACTTGGAATACCAGTACGCTCGGATTCGCGTTCTTGCATCGCTTCCAAATAATCTTTTCCACCATCTGCAATTGCACGCAATTCATCCAATTCGATGTTTACTCCGGACGCTACAACCGGGCCTTTGCCTAAAAGCACCGCAGGTTCCGGTAGAATCGTATCATCAATCAAGGAGATTACTTCCGAGCAATCATCTAATTGTTGCGCAACTTGTGTTAAGAGTGGTGTGGTTTGATCCGTGCACACGCTTTTTATTGGTGCCATGTGTTGCAAAATGCCAGAAAGCGCCCGTAATTCTTTTGGGTGGATTCTTCCAACTGCCACTTTAGAAACCAAACGCTCCATGTCGCCGATCTCCTCCAGTTCATCAATCAGTCTCCCACGAAGCTCACTATTGCTGTATAAGGCGGAAACCGCTTCTTGCCTTGCATTGATCCGATCAACCTGTTTTAAAGGCAAGACCATCCAACGGCGCAACAAACGCGTCCCCATCGGTGTGCGTGTCGCATTGATCGTGTCGAAAAGTGTTTTTCCGTTTTCGTTCAACGGAGAAATGATCTCCAGATTTCGAATGGTGAAACGATCTAACCACACATATTTCTCCTCTTCAATACGTTGTATCTGAGAGATATGTCCAAGCTGATCGTGTTGTGTTTCTCCTAGATAATGTAGGATCGCTCCTGCGGCAATTTGACCAAGCGTCAGTTCTTCTACACCAAATCCTTTTAATGAATTCGTTTGGAAATGATTGGTCAGTTTTTCAGTGGCAAAATCGCTGGTGAATACCCAATCTTCCATTCGGAAGGAATAATGCCGATTCCCAAACAACTCCTCGAAAAATTTCGACTTGTTCTTTTGAAATAACAATTCGCTTGGCTCAAAGCTTTGCAGCAATTTCTGAATGTACTCCTGATTTCCTTGAGCGACATAAAACTCGCCTGTGGTGACATCTAAAAATGTTGCTCCAAACGAAGTCTTTTCTACATGAATAGCTGCCAGGAAGTTATTGTTGTGTCCGTCTAGAATTTTGTCTGAGAATGCAATCCCGGGCGTAACCAATTCCGTAACACCGCGCTTGACGATCGTCTTGGTCATTTTCGGATCTTCCAGCTGATCGCAAATAGCCACACGATGTCCGGCACGCACCAGTTTGGGAAGATACGATTCCAATGAATGGTGCGGAAAACCGGCTAATTCCGTTTCGGATGATGAACCAGCCCCACGTTTTGTAAGCACAATGCCCAAGACTTTGCTCGCTACTACAGCGTCTTGTCCGAAAGTCTCGTAGAAATCTCCCACACGAAACAAGAGCAAGGCCTCAGGGTACTTGGCCTTGATCTGGTTATATTGTTTCATCAGGGGCGTTTCAGCCGGATTCTTTTCTTTCTTAGACACGCGACGGACTATATTTATGAACCCTCAAAAATAGGTCTAAGCCCCTAGATTTCCACGCTTGCTCACCTACCTTTTATCAACAAAATTCCAACAAACCTATGCTGCTATTCCTTCCACAGATTCCTGCGAAAATGTATCTTTGTCCCATGTCACAAAATCGCAAGTTAAAACTTTGGGAACTCGATCGGGTAGATGAATCCACTTTCAAAGCCCAGGTGAAATTTCCGGTAGTGGTGGTGTTGAATGACATCCGAAGTTTGAATAATATCGGCTCTTTCTTTCGGACTGCTGATGCTTTCAACGTAGAGAAGATCTATTTGTGTGGAATAACGGCTACGCCACCTCATCGTGACATTCAACGAACGGCACTAGGTGCAACGGAGACCGTGGAATGGGAGCATGCTTCAGATATTCTTTCGGTAGTTCAAAAGCTTAAGTCAGCTGGTACAGTTGTTTGTAGCATAGAACAAGCAGAAAAAACGGTAATGCTTCAAGATGTTCCTACATTACCGGGTACACGATTTGCACTTGTTTTTGGAAATGAAGTGAACGGTGTAGATCAGGACGTGATCGATGCCTCAGATGTGATCCTTGAAATTCCGCAATGGGGAACTAAGCACAGCTTGAATGTTTCGGTATGTGCTGGGATTGTGCTTTGGGAATTTGCCAAGCGATTTGGTGTCTGATTTGAGAAAGGTAACTTGGGTTACAAAACAATTTCCGGATTCACCTGTTAGAAGAACTATTGACTATTTTTGCTACAGTTTTAGGAAACACAACACATGATTGAAACAGATATTATCATCATCGGAGCAGGACCTGTAGGCTTGTTCAC
>CAYLJB010000170.1:0-3826 GCA_964383785.1 uncultured Fluviicola sp. | reverse complement strand
AGAACATCGTCGCATGCTTTTTTAATGATCGTTGCACGTGGATCGAAGTTTTTGTAAACGCGGTGACCAAATCCCATCAAACGGAACGGATCGTCCTTGTCTTTTGCTTTCAACACCCACTTATCCACATCACCACCGTCGTTATGGATCTTTTCAAGCATTTCGATCACAGCCTGGTTTGCTCCACCGTGCAATGGTCCCCAAAGTGCCGAAACACCTGCAGAGATCGTTGCGTACAAATTCGCTTGAGAAGAACCTACGATTCGTACAGTTGATGTCGAACAGTTCTGTTCGTGATCAGCATGCAAGATCAATAGCTTGTTCAAAGCGTCTACTACAACTGGGTCAACATGATAATCTTCAGTTGGCATTGCAAACATCATGTGCAAGAAGTTCTTACAATAGTCGTAATCATTCTTAGGATACATGAAAGGATGGCGCATAGCATTCTTGTATGACCAAGCAGCCAATGTTGGCAATTTCGCTAACAAGCGAAGTATTGTTAAGTTTTTCTTTTCAGGACTTCTATTTGGATCCAACGATTCAGGGTAGAACGTTGAAAGTGAACATACCATTGCCGACAAAACTCCCATAGGATGAGCCTGTGCAGGGTAGGCCTCGAAGAACTGTTTCATGTCTTCGTGTACCAAGGTATGTTTCGTAATGTTTGATCTGAAATCATCCAACTGAGATTGTGTTGGCAATTCACCATAGATCAATAGATATGCGACTTCTAAAAATGACGCTTTTTCAGCTAATTGCTCGATTGGATATCCACGGTAACGCAAAATTCCCTCTTCACCGTCCAAAAACGTAATTCCACTTGTAGTAGCACCGGTGTTTTTGTAACCTGAGTCAAGTGTAATATAACCTGTTACTTGACGCAGTTTGGTAATGTCAATTGCTTTTTCGTTTTCCGTTCCTTCGACTACCGGGAATTCATATACTTTCCCTTCCAATTCAATTTTCGCAATTTCGCTCATGTGGCTGTGTGTTTAAAGCTTTTTTTTTATCGTCGCCTAAAATTACTAAAGAAATGAATAAACGCTACCTCAGTAGAGTATTTTTTTTGATTTCTAATTAACTACATTGAAAATCAACGTTTTAAATAATTATTGGTGTTGATTTTTTTTCCTTACACTGGTTTACAGGTTTTTCAGGGTGTAATCCAACATCATATTAAACAAATGGTTTCTTGTGTTTCCACCGTAGATTCCGTGATTCTTGTTCGGATAGATGAACATGTCGAATTGTTTGTTTGCCTTAACTAATGCAGTGATCAATTCCATCGTGTTCTGATAGTGCACGTTGTCGTCAGCCGAACCGTGTATCAGTAAGAAATTACCTTTCAGCTTACTTACATGATTCACCGGTGAATTATCATCATATCCGCTGGCATTTTCCTGAGGAAGCTGCATATAACGCTCTGTGTAGATGTTGTCGTAGTATCTCCAGTTTGTTACCGGCGCAACAGAAATTCCGGTTTTAAACACCTCTGCACCTTTGGTCATTGCTAGGGCAGTCATGAATCCACCATAACTCCATCCTTGAATACCAATGCGATCTTTGTCTACGTAATTCCAGGTTTGAACATGTTTTGCAACTGCAATAAGATCTTCGGTTTCTAATTTTCCAAGCTGCTTGTAGGTGCTTTTCTTGAAGGCCTCGCCGCGATACATCGTTCCGCGCGGATCAACGGAGATTACGATGTATCCTTTTTGACAAAGTAATTGGTGATACATGTAATTCATTCCTTCAAATTCATCCGAAACGGTATTTGACCCTGGTCCACAGTAGATCGTAAAGTAAACTGGGTATTTTTTAGCAGGATCAAATCCTACCGGTTTCATGATCCATGCATTCAAATTGCCATCTACTCCCGGAACTTGTATGAATTCTTTTTGACTGAGCTTCATAGCGCTCAATTGCTGTTTTAGTCCGGTATTGTCCTCTAAAAGTTTAAGTTCTTTTCCTTGGCGATCACAAAGCGAGTATGTTTCTGGTTGATTGGCATAAGAAGAGGTGCGCACAAAATAATTGAATCCTTGTGTAAATTCTGCATAGTGCGTACCTGTTAATGGTGAAAGGGCGACTTGATTAGTGCCGTTTAAGCCAATGCTGTAAAGTGTTCTGTAAATAGCTCCATTTTGCGCTGAGGCATAATATACCGTGTTCGTTTTTTCGTGAATTCCGTAAAGTTCGATGACGTCCCAAGAACCACTTGTTATTGCTTTTTGAGTACCATCGAAGAACAATTGATACAAGTGATTGTAACCGCTTGCCTCAGAAGTACGAATGAGTGATTTTCCATCCTTGAGTACCAAAAGGTTGTTGTCGATCTCCACAAAAGTTTCGTTCTTTTCATTGAAGAAAACTGTAGAACTTGGATTAGCTGGGTTTTTAACAAGGTGATATTTCAAGTCGTTTTGATGGCGGTTTAATGTGAGAACGATCAATTCGTTTGATACCGGAGACCACTGAAATCTTGGGATGTACTCATATTTTCCAAGGTCTAACTGTGACTTTTTGTTGCTTTCAACATCTACGATGTGCATGGTGACCTTTGAATTGTCTTCGCCTGCTTTCGGGTATTTAAAGGTGTACTGATCAGGATAAAGGCTGCCATACATGGCCATTTGGAACTGCTTTACTTGCGACTCATCGAAGCGAAGAAAAGCAATGTATTTGGAATCGGGAGACCAACCAAATCCTTGTGTAATTGCGAATTCTTCTTCGTATACCCAATCAGTTGTTCCGTTAATGATCTCGTTTATCTTTCCATCTGATGTGATAGCTGTGTTATTTCCTGAAGCAATGTCAAACACATACAGGTTGTTTTCCGAAACATAAGCGAGTTTCTTCTCGTCAGGAGAAAGGGTAGGTAAGGTTTGAGGTGACTTAGCAGGAATCGCTGTCACTTTTTTTGTTTTCAGATCATACAGGTAGATCTGAGCAGAATAACTACGGCGATAAATTGGGGTCATGTTATTCATGATGATCGCCATGTTCCCAGATTTGCTCAAGGTGATTTCTTCGATCTCAACCTGTTTTCCGTTGTAAGTAATTGAACTTAGATTGATCAATTCGGTTCCTTTGCCATTCAACTTTTTGAAAGTGAATTTTTGAAGGGATTGCTGTCCGTCCACTTCAACAATTTTTGTGAAGCTTTCTCCATCTGGTAAGGAATTGAATCCGTCAATGCGTTTGGAGACAAACTCGTAGTTTTTCCAGATTCTTTCAACTGTTAAATCTTGTGCAATTGCAATTTGTACAATGCAGACAGCTACTAAAAGGTTTATGAATTTCATGTGTGATCTGTTTGGAACAAATTTAATGAAAAAGCTATGCCACGAATTGTTTGATTTTTCACTTCGTGTTAGAAATGATTTGCAAGTGGGTGACAAAATCGATTTTGTACTGTTTACAAGGATGTTAAAGTGAAAAACCTTCTAAGATTGTTAACAATTCTGTAATAGATTTCGCTTGAAATTGTCGTACATTTGTCACAAGTTTTTTCATGTTCTCCTTGATGCTGATTTTTTTCAGACTGAAACCATGAAAGAATAAAACAAGAAGACTGATGAAGTAAGAGTTATGTTAATCCTTCCGAACAGCGCATTTTTCGCTAGAAAATTGTTTGCTGCTTGTCAACGTGACAAGAGGGGGCTTTCATTAGTTGTTACCGTTGTATCCCTTAATTTATTTATAACCCTTTTAGTATGAAAAAAGCGTTACTTGCATTCGGAATGTTGGCTTCATTTGCTTATGGCCAGGATTGTTCTAAAATTTTTATCTCAGAGTATGTTGAAGGATGGTCTAACAACAA
>CAYLJB010000169.1:0-3838 GCA_964383785.1 uncultured Fluviicola sp. | reverse complement strand
ACCACCATCTGTTACATCATCAAAAAATGTTGGGTCAGCTTGAATAGCCAAACGTTGCGCTTCGTTAAAGGCAATTCCAAATGGAGAATGGAAGGAATTGGTAGCGATCAAAACCAACTTGCGAATTGCTTCCGGTCGTTGGATCGCCCACTCCATGGCTTGCTGTCCTCCTACCGAAGCACCGATCAAGGTTTGGATCTCTTCGATCTGTAAATGTTGACGTACTGCTTCTAAACCTTGAACCATGTCTCGGATCGTAACCGTTGGAAAATTGCGGTACAAGGGTTCTTCGTTGGCAGCTCCTACTGTTGGACCGAAAGATCCGTAAGCCGAACCAAACACATTCACAGCCACGATGAAATGATCTGCCGGATCGAAGAAGCGTGTCGGACCAAACAAACCGTCCCACCATTCTTGAACGCGGTGATTACCTGTAAGCGCGTGACATACCCAAACTACATTAGATGAATCCGCATTGCGTTTTCCCCAGGTTTGGAAAACAACGGGGACCTGTTCGAAGCTTGCTCCGCTTTCGAAGGCAACCGGGATAAGAATTTTATTTTCTGTAGGGGCTACTACTGGAGTAACCGGTAATTGACTTGTTTGCATAAAAAATCGTGAAAAATTGTTGAATGAGTGCGAGGGGCATTAGTGAAAACTAACAGCAATGCATGCACATGCAACAACACGATCTTTGATCAATCAATAAAGGAATTTGCGTACGTTCGAAAAGTTCTTTTTTCATAGCCTCAATTTTATATTCTCCAGACAACTTGTCTGAATCGGAAATTGGCACCGGTTTTCCAATTCCTGATCCGATAACTATCGGAACTTGGAACTTAAAGTTGGTTGCCAGAGGGTCAAAGAGTCCGTCTCTCGCCTCGTTCTGTATAAAACAATGCCTTCTACGCTGAGAATGACGTTGCAAAGATTGTGTAATAATTTTCAGTTTTCCAAAAATGTGCTTAAAATTTTTCTCTTGTCACTATGTAATGATCATTTTCAATCTTCCTTGCGCATGCGGATAAGGCCTGTAATTCAAAGTTTTTTTTAACTTCGTTAAAGATGATACGTTACGTAATACTGTTTTGCCTTTGTACGCAGGGATTTTTGTTATCCGCACAAGATCCGAATCAGGTATTAACAAAACGTTTGGGGAATTGTGAGGGAGATGATTGTGTTGCGAAAATTTCACGTACCTACGATTATGCATTGAAGTCCAAAAAAACGGACAAAACCGCACTTCAATTCTGGACTTTTTACGTGTACGATTCCTTGTCATTGGATCAACAAGCTGATTCCATTTGTCGGATTTTATTGAAAGACAAGAACCATGGTAAGATCCTGGGTGCGCATCGCTTGTACGTGATGGTAGGAAACCAGCAAATGGACTCATCCAACTTTGAAGGTGCGATCACATTTTTCTACAAAGCCTTGAAATTGACGCAGACCCAGAAACTGCGTCGCGAAGAAGGACAGGTACAACGACTGATCGGATTGGGTTATTTGAAATTGGATAAGCAGAAAGAGGCCGAGAACCATTTACGTACCTCTCTTACAATTGCACAAGAAGTCAATAATGATCTGGATAAAGCCAATGCGGCTATCAGTTTGGGTAATTCCCTGAAGGATCAAAATAAGGTAAAAGAGTCGGTTCGTTATTATGAACTCAGTTTAAAACTGGCGTTGAAGATCAATAATGAACGACTGGTTGCAGGAAACTACAACAACTTAGGGAATGCCTACCGCCGCTTGAAGAAACTGAAGGAAGCGATCGTTTACTTCAATAAAGCATTGGAAATGAACGAGAAAACCGGCAACAAACTCTGGATCTCATTCAATTACCATAATCTGGGAATGACTTACACGGACTTGAAGCAATACGACAAAGCGATCCGTTTTCATCAACTTTCGAATGAGATCAAACGCGCCATTGGTGATTCCTTATCTATGGTTAGCGGTTATGAAGGTTTATCGAACGCATACGCGGCAAAAGGCGATTACAAGCATGCGTACAACTACTTGAAATTGCATATTCGCTTGAAGGATACCTTGAATTTGATCGAGCAAGCCAATGCCTTGTCCGTCTTGGAAACCAAATACGAAACCGAGAAAAAAGAAGCGCGCATCAAGCAATTGCAAACGGAGAATGAGTTGCGACATATCCGCAACGAGAAGTTGACCGAAGATGCTGCCAAGACACGGAACTATTTCTTATTATCCGGTTTAGCGCTGATCTTTTTGGCCATTGGATTTGTCTTTGTCTTACGTTCGAACCGCATTCGCAAAAAGGTCAACGAATTGCTGCAGGAAAAGAACGTGGAGATCCAACAATCGCACGAAGCCTTGCAACAAGCGATGGAAGAGCTTTCGATCAAGAACAAGGAGATCATCGACAGTATCAATTACGCGACCTACATTCAGGAGGCGAGTTTGCCGAACATGTCGTACAAGATCGATGACAAGTTGCGTTATGAATTGTTCTTTGCGCCAAAGGATATCGTCAGCGGTGACTTCTACTTTTCGTATCAGCAGTACAATCGTTCTGTGTTTGGCGTGGGAGATTGCACCGGACATGGCGTACCGGGAGCAATGGTTTCCTTGATCGGGATGAACTCCATGGACAAAGTGGTGCGCGAAGAACGCCACAATGACAGCGCGTCGATCGTAGAATCGTTCAACGAGCACGTGCTTTTGAGCTTGCATCGCGGAGACGCCATGATCAACGACGGGATGGATTTGAGTTTATGTTTGTTCGACCACGTGAGTCGTGAGATCCAATTTACCGGAGCAAACCACAATGCCTTGATCATTCGTCAAAAACGCACGCACAAATTATTGAGTTCCGAAGTAAAGATCGAGAATGAATCCGTTGCAATTGGCTGGCTTCCGGGAGCACGTAGACCGATAGGCAGAACCCTTTCCAAAGAGAACTTCTACGTTTCATCCGAAGCATTGGAACCAAGCGACCGCGTTGTGTTGTTTTCCGATGGTTACGCCGATCAAACCGGTGGCGAGATCCGTAAAAAATTGAAGCGCGCCAACATGATGCAGTTACTACTCGATAGTGCTCATCTACCGATTGGAGAACAAATGAATTTCATGAAACAGGCCTTCACGGACTGGAAAGCGGACATGGAACAAGTGGATGACGTCTGCTTGATGATCGTCGAGATCTGCTAACACTCACTAATATTCACCGAAATATTTGTGGCCAAACCGCCATCTGAAGTTTCCTTGTATTTCTCGTTCATATCCAGAGCAGTTTCCCACATCGTTTTGATCACGCCATCCAAGGTTACTTTTGCCGATCCCGGATTCCCTTGCAAGGCCAATTGACAGGCCGTAATTGCTTTGATCGCTCCCATCGTGTTGCGCTCAATACACGGAATTTGCACCAATCCTCCGATCGGATCACAGGTCAAGCCCAAATGGTGTTCCATGGCAATTTCTGCCGCCATCATCGCTTGATCCGGATTTCCACCCAAACATTCTGTCAAGGCCGCCGCAGCCATCGCTGAAGACACGCCAATTTCCGCCTGACAGCCACCCATTGCCGCTGAGATCGTGGAGCGCTTTTTAAAGATCGATCCAATTTCCGCAGCCACCGTCATGAACTTAACGATATCTTTTTCTTGCGTTCCACCTGCAAAACAAACGTAATACATCAACACAGCCGGAATCACTCCCGCCGCACCGTTCGTAGGCGCAGTTACCACCCTTCCAAACGAAGCATTCTCTTCATTTACAGCCAACGCGAAACAAGAAACCCAATTCAAGGTATTCTGGAAAATATTACTTCCGGATTGTATCTGACGAATGAAATCGTGAGAGTCCT
>CAYLJB010000168.1:0-3858 GCA_964383785.1 uncultured Fluviicola sp. | reverse complement strand
CGTGCATTCCAGTACTGAAAGAAATGGCCGGAATTCCCTTTGTAACAAAGTGTTTGCTGTCTAAAAGTTGAATTTTCTTATTGTCGGTTGCTACTAGTTTACAGAAGTTGTTCGGCTTTGGAAAAAGACCGTGATCACTCAGCGATGCGTAGAGGGCATTGGAACTGGGGTCCATGCGACCTACCATGTCGAGGTTGATCATCAAAAGAATGTTTTTCGCTTTTTTAGGAAGATGTTCCGCCAAGTATTGCGAACCGAAGGTGCCAATTTCATGTGCCGTGATTGGGACAATTAAGAAATTGACGGCCAGTTTCTCGCTGCTTAGTAATTTGCATAGTTCGATCAGCACGGCCACACCCGAAGCGTTATCATCTGCGCCATTATGTATTTCATCTGATTTATATGATAACGAAAGTTGATCGCCGTAACCTATATGATCAATATGAGCACCGATCAGGATGGTTTTATTCGAATGATTATTGATAAAAAAGCCTTTCATGATGGAGCTACTGCTATCCAAGAAACGGCAACCGATCTTGTTCCGTTTCCTAACTCACGAACTGTGAAACTGTTTTTATCGATGGATTCGATGCAAACAACATTACAAGCACCGTTTGCCGTAATTGTTACCACAGGCTCCTCTCCAACTAATGCTTTGAAATTAGCTTCGAATGGGAAGTAAACTGTAACCCTCTGAAATGCTCCTGTTAATCTATCGAAGCTAAAAAATAAATCTTACCATCATATGCCAAAACAGCTGAATGCTTATCGACAAGAATTTCCAACATGATTGCATTATTCACTACACCTCCTGAAATATTGTCGACAGACTTTGCTGCTATATATGTCTTATTGGTTTTTGCCTTTGGGTCATAATTACTGATTGAAATAAAAACGATTACCTCGTCATTCATAGTTGTAATTTGAAGGTACTGATCGTCTTTCTCGTCCTTGACAAAGCTGATTTTTTTCAAATTAGAATCTCCTACTGTTGTGAATTCACGAATTATGGTCATTTTCTGAGAAAAAGAATTCGCTACAACCAAAATAAAAATGAACGGTAAAATATACTTCATGATCTTGAGTTTGATTTGTATGTAAATGTAACTAAAATAAGCATGAGCTGAAATACACATAAATAGGTATTTACACGAGGTAATCGAACCTAAATTAAATATTTTTATTCATTTCTATTGACTAAAAAACAAGTGATTTTTCTAATCAGAATAAAAGCCACCAAAGTCGTCTGGTGTATATGGTTATCTCTGTAAATTAAAACCTATCATTAAGATAGATTACGGTTGTTGAATTCAAAGACCTCAGTTCTAAAATTAAATTCAACCGAAAGCATCAAAAACATGGAGTCAAAATCAAAAGATGGTTTTACCCAAAGTGTAAGTGTTTCCAGAGTTATAGGTAGAGAACAATTCACCAGAGTTCATGGTACCAATCAAATCCCCTTTGTTCACACTTTCTGCAATTCCTCCGAAGAATCCAGCACCGAATCCAGTAGCAGTGTGATTAAAAGGACTTTTCTATTCATAAGTAAAAATCATTAGTTTCCTTGAAGACTACTATTAAAATTGAGACAAGGAATTAAATACGATTAAAACACGTTCACGAATAAACAAACGTTAATTATTAGATATCAACGCAATAAATTAACGTGCCCCGCAATGGACACAGGATCCTGGTTCACCCCACAAGGAACGTATTTCACTTTGTACGCATATATGCCATCCGGAGAAGGGAATCCGTTGTGTTGACCGTCCCAGTAATCTTCCGGATCATTGGTCTTAAAAACTTCTTCTCCCCAACGGTTGAAAATGCGCATTTCCCATTCAAGTGGATCTAAGGCCAAAACAGCATTGAAACTGTTGTTGAACTCATTGCCATCCGGAGTAAATGTATTCGGAATATAAATAGGGAAGGGCTCCACGTACAAACTGCGAAGTGCGGTATCCGAACAACCGAATTCGTTATATGCGATCAGGATAGGATTGTGAGTGCCATCGGTGGTATACGTGTAAGTTGGATTTTGTTCTGTAGTTCCTGCTTCCGCGTCATCAAAAATGTATTGGTAGGTCAATGCACCTTGGGATTGATCCGTAAAGCGCACAGTCGCGTTGCAAATATCCATCTTTGTCTTATCAATCGTAAATTGTGCTACCGGACTCGGATGAACTACCACTAATCCAATCTTTGTAAGAGACAGTGTGTCTACACATCCTTCTTCGGTTCGAATCTGAAGCGTCACCGTATATTGTCCGGGATTTGGATACAAATGCGCCGGAGTTTCCTCTGTTGAAGTTCCACCATCCCCGAAATTCCAATAATAATAGATCTCCGAGTCTGCGGAGGAATTGTTGGTGAATTGCGCCAAATATGGAGCACAAGGCAGGTCTTCTAACAATCCGAAATCAATGGTAGGTTCTCTGAATAAGAAAACGGAGCTGGTCGCAGATTCTGAACACTGTAAGAAACTTGCTGTTAAGGTGATGTTATGAGAACCCGGAGTACTGTAAACGACGTTGTTCACATTCAATGTTGTGGCGGAAGGAGGCGTGGCATTCGGTCCGAAATTCCACTGGTAAGTCGTGATCGATGGACCACTGACATTTCCTACAAAATTGAAGGAGTTGTTCACGATACACAAGCTGTCGTTGTGTGTGAAGGAAACCACCAGGTCTTCGTAGATCGTAATGTCTTCGACAATCGTATCCGAACAGCCACTTACAATCTCTGCTACCAAGGTGATCGGATAAGTTCCTGGCCCCGGGAAGGTGTAAGTTGGACTCGTCTGCGTACTTACATCCGTAGTAATACCGGAAACTCCAAAATCCCAATAATAGTTGACACCATTCACAGACGAATTCAAGAACGTTTGTGTCAAACCATTGCATTCGTGATTATTCTGGAAACCGAGATCTGCCGTAGGCGGTGCAAAGAAGAACATAGGATAAGTTACGGTATCTGCGCAAATCCCCGCTGAACCAATCAAAGTGATCTGATTTCCGGTTGGTTGGGAGAATGTGACCCCATTCACAGCCGTAGCGGTGGAGGTACCCGGATTTCCATTCGGTCCGAAATCCCATTGAAGTGCCACGTTTGACCCCGGTGGTGCGGTTACAACAGATTGAAAATCGATACTGTGGTCAATGAAACACGCGGAATCCTGGAAGATCATGTCTACCTCCAATGGATTTGCCAGTGTCAGTTGAATGATGGCAGTATCGGTACAAGGCCAGCCCCGATTGGCGATCAATGTTACCTGATATACTCCAGGTGAAGGGTAGGTATAGGTCGGTTCAAATGCCGTGCTCACATCAGAAGTTGTTGTTGGATCTCCAAAATTCCAAGAATAAGAAGTGGCCCCAAAACTTTGATTGTCGAAGGTCCATGTCAACCCTTGACAGTAAGAAATGAAGCCCGGAGAATCTTCTTGCTCGGTAATGTCTGCTTGCAAAGTGATCACGCAGTTTACGACGCGGAACAAAAAGTCGCGGGTTTGCGAATTGATGATCACCCCATTGCGCCATTCATTCACACGAATTCCAACTACATACAATCCCAAGTTATTCGCATCTACAAACAATTGACCTGTGTTTGGATCAATCGTTGTGGTAGAGCCCGGTCCTAACGGTTGTGCAGCACTGTTTCCACCTGACCATACAACCGGTCCGTATGGCGGTGCCGGAGGTGGAGCAGGAGCAGGATTGATGGAATTTGCACCTGCGTTTGGAGTCACCAATTGATAGGTTAAAACATCTCCATCCGGATCGGTTGCACTGTGATCGAAATATAAATTTTCGTTGTTACAAATCACCAATGGCGGGTAATTTACAAATCGAGGTGCAC
>CAYLJB010000167.1:0-3882 GCA_964383785.1 uncultured Fluviicola sp. | reverse complement strand
CACAATCATTGCTGTATTCGCGAATGTGAGTTGCGACACCCAAGCTGTGGAAAAATGCTTCGGTTTTCTCAATGGCCTGTTCAGCGACAGTGCGATCGTCGCCGGTTAAATTCCAAACACGGCGGCCGTACTGTGCCAATTTGATTTCTTTATTGTTTAGTTTCACTTCCCATAAACGCGGACCGATGATGGCTAAAGTCTGTGCGTGATCGATCCCGTGTAAGGCGGTCAATTCATGACCGATCATGTGCGTGGCCCAGTCTGTAGTAACACCACAACGCAAAGTGCCATTCAACGCTTGATTTGCACAGTACATCAGGTCAGCTGCTAAGTCGTAATTTGCAGGATCTTCCAATACTTTCGGACCGATCTCGATCAACGAACTTAATATTCCTTCTGCAAATCGCTCTTGCAATCTGTTCTCTCCGGGAAAGGTAATGTATTGCTCAGTCGTATGAGTGAACGCATCAATGATTCCGTTGGCCAACTGTCGTTTAGGTAGAGTTGACACGAATGTTGGATCCAATAAAGCAAACTTCGGAAAGAACAAAGGTCCGCCCATGGTGCGTTTCTCTTTCAGTTCCGAGCGACTGATCACGGCGCCGGAATTACTTTCAGAACCGGTTGCTGGAATCGTTAGAATACATCCAAATGGAACAGCGTTCGTGAACACCTTACCAGGTTCGCGTAAAAGCACTTCCCACGGGTCGCTTGGGTAGCCAACAGCACCGGAAATGAATTTTGTACCGTCGATTACGGAACCACCACCTACTGCAAGCATGAAGGGGATTTCGTTCTCGCGGATGTAATTTACCGCTTTCATCAGGGTTGAAAATTCCGGATTGGCTTCAATCCCACCAAATTCGTGTATTTCAAATTCTGAAAGCGCAGCCTTAAGTTTTTCTAGAAATCCCGATCTGATGATTGATCCACCACCGTAGGTAATCAAAATGCGTTTGGATGTCGTGTGTTTGGAAATTTGTTCGGGAATACGCTCCAATAGGTCCTTTCCGAAAAGGATGGTTGTTGGTTGCGTAATTTCAAAATTGTTCATGTCGTGCCTTGCTCGAAAAATGGAGTGTAAATTTACAAAAACAACAAGCTTTTACGATCGGAGAAAAGATTTTTTTATAGCAAGTGTCTTACTTGTTCCATTCAAAAAAAAAGCTACTTTTGCACTCCCTACTTTTAAAGGGAACTGGAGCAATGTTTTAGGCTCTACCTATATAGAGAGGTGGCCGTCCCGATAGCTATCGGGAGGTTGAAGGCGCAAAAGTAAGCGCGATATAATATACAGAGAGGTGGCCGAGTGGTTGAAGGCGCTACCCTGGAAAGGTAGTATACGGGCAACTGTATCGAGAGTTCGAATCTCTTCCTCTCTGCCAGAACTGATCCCAAGCAAACAACGCTTGGGATTTTTTATTGGCTTAAGCTGAAAGTTTTACTTTCAAGTGAAAAGGCATGTAAAAAAGAACAAAAGCTTTGAAAAAGCTGGATCACGTTGTGAAGCCGACTCCTTTTGAGATCTATAATCTCTTCCTCTCTGCCAGATTTAATGAGCTCAAAAAATATTTTTTTTCTCCTTCAGGCAACCTTTCGTAACTTGCGCAGTACTTGAGAAAACTAAACAGTTCATTATGAAACATTTTTACACTAAAACTTTGGCCTTGGCAATCTTCGGTCTTGTTTCTTTTTTAGGAAATTTCGTGAATGCCCAAGTGCAAGTGATCGACGCTTCCGGACCTGCAGCTTGTGACGGTGCGGCTTATTTGATCGATTCAACAGCAACAAATGTTGTTTGGCAATCTAACGGCAGTGTGATCGCTACTGGAACTACTTGGATCGATAGCCTTTGTGCTGGAACATATGTGGTAACCTATAACAATCCGAATGGTCAATCCTTTACCTTCACCATCAATGGAAACGGTAACCCATGCGCTGGTTTCTCGGCGACTATGTCAACAGTAAACACTTCTGATGTGGCACTTTGCGATGGTTCGGCAACAGTAACACTTACAGGTGGAACAGCACCATATACGTATTCTTGGAACGGTCCGGCAGGAAATGTGGCTACCATGAACGGATTGTGTATTGGAACTTACACCTGTTCAATCGTGGATGCAAACGGATGTTATACTTCTACTGCTGGTAGCGTTTACGCCGACAGTACAAATGCCGGAAACGATTCGACCTTATTTATTACAAACAACAATTTCCCGGGAGCTAATGTGGTTGGTACGTACACGAACATTTACGAGGACTGTACTTTGGATTTTGGTGCAGTAGGAAGTGCTTCAGCTACATCGATCACAAACATCAGTGTAGGAACGAACCCATCCGGATTAGATACCATGGAAGTGGTTTGGACAGTATTGGATACCATGAATAACGTCATGGCAACATACACTACTTATTACTTGGTGAGTGATAGCTTGAATGGCGTTGTAAACTTTATGTTCATTGTACATTGCTCACAAAAAGCATTGAATTACAACACCTTGGTTATCTCTGATAATTTGATGGTTGGACCATTGGCGATCGGTGAGGAGAATCTTGAATTTAGCGTTGTGAATCCTGTTACTGAGAACTTGAAAATTCAGTTTGCAGCAATTGAGAAAGGGAACTTAATAGTCTTGAATGCAAACGGACAAATTGTGAAAACAGCAATTTTCGATGCGAAAGATGTGCATGTAGCTGTTAGTGATCTTGCAGCAGGTATGTACTTTGTGCAATTGAATACAGGAAAAGGAACAAAAACGGTGAAGATCTTAAAGTAATCACATTTACTTTTTCATACAGAATCCTGATGCGCTTCGGTGTGTCAGGATTTTTTTATTTCCCAAAAAACGTGAAAGCAACAATTCGTTGCAATAACAACCGTTCTTGCCGCAAATAGTTGTTATGCGAACAGTAGGAATGGTAGTAGAAGTATTGCGTGCATACGGATTGCGCGCCCGTTTGGTGGAATGGATGAAGATCACCTTGGTGGTGTCGCCCTTGCAGCGCTGGTATCGAAAAGAAGCAGAGGCGTCTATGCATGAATTACGGAAATTGCCCGTAGGAACTGTGGGAAGAGATGTGGTGGATATGCTAGACGACCGTGATCTGTTGCTGATCCCCAAATTCGAAGATCATGACGTAAAGCACCTCTTACTTGATTACGGGATGTCTCCCATTGACGAGATACGCATGCAATGTTATTTGCTTGGAAATGGGAACCGCAGCATGGTTTGCTTGGTCTTTGTAGCCACCGCTTTTTTATTCCCGGAATACTGGTCGCTCTTTCGTGAAGATTTTGGCAAAGGCAAACAAGCACCAAGCGTTTTACACGTGCGTTTGAGTGAAGTGAAGGCAGCGTTTACGAAAGACGTGAAAGCCCGAATTCACTAGTCAAAGACAACATTTTCTTGGAAATCTCGTTTTCAGCAACAAATTTCGTTTTTATGAGAAAAAGTTTGTTGGTTTGTTTGCTTGGATTGTCATCAGTAGTGATGGCTCAAGAATCCGAAAGTTCATGGAAGTTTACCGAAACGAGCGTTTTCACCGGAATTGGTGTACAGATGTCGCCAATGTTTACCGAAAAAGACATAGCGGTATGGTCCGAAAACGATCCATGGATCACCCAAGATTTTACGGGGTATAGTCAATTTGGTGGGTTGAATAGTACAACCAGTTCTCAATTTTCAGCAAACCTTGGATTTCGAAAAACAGGCATACATAATCCAAGTTTTCGTGTAGGGATTTCGTATAAAAGATTAAATAGTCAGGTGTTCGGCCGCTATCGGGATTGGAGTGGTCCGTACGACACCTTAGTGAGCTCTCAAACCGGACAGCAGTATTATGTAGATACCGTTCGCATGCGATCAGTTAGTGCTTATTGGG
>CAYLJB010000166.1:1634-3902 GCA_964383785.1 uncultured Fluviicola sp. | reverse complement strand
AGTCTCAAAACTATTCCATCAATTTCTTCTGTAATTGGAATTTGGCATCCCAATCGACTATTTGGCTTCACAAAAAATGCTTGATCAAGCATGTCTAGTTCTGCATCCGATTGTTCTTCCAATTGATGATCACTTTCTAAATAACACTGACAGGTCGCACACATTGCCATACCTCCACATTCTCCCTTCACAGGCAATTCGTAAGATTTGCACAACTCCATGATGTTCATGTTCATATCAGTTGGAGCTACCAATTCATGGGAGTTTCCATCACGATCGATGATCGTTACTGTAATATCGGCCATTGTTTTTTTTTGTAAAATTACTAATTGCTTACAACATAATGCTCAATCCCACATGCGCAGTCATGATCGAAAATCTTCTACTTCTAGACAGATTTTCCAGTACAGCATTGTAATAGTCACTATAGATTTGCGACAGAATTCCACCGGACATAAAGTTGATATTGTATGACAATCCATAATTGATTGCCACGTTCCTCGAAATAGGTTGGCGCATATTCGCGGTATAAGCCAGAGATAACTCTTTTGGAATGTCTACTGACTGATCAAATTTTCCGGAAATTATCTCAGTATCATATTGTCCTCGGTAATTATAGTTACGATCAACAATTGAGTTAAAAGTAAGACCTGCGGATACGCCATGTGAAAACCCCACGGGAAGAATACCGTCTGCACCGGTAAATTCAAATTTCAAGGCAAAACTTTTACTGCTGTAATCCAACATTTCATGAACAACTGGAACAGAATAACCGAGTGTTGCATCGTACAAATAATCCGGACCAATACAAGATTGTTTCAAATATGAGAATTGAAAACCTATCATTAGTTTAGGTTGTATTTGGTATCCGATACCTCCCTTGAACCCAAAATCCCACCAATCTTTTGTTTGACTCAGATTGGAGTTGTATCCGGACTGCGAAAGTATGTTATAAGTAAAATGAGGATGAATGACACCAGACATGTCTAGCACCAATTTCTTACCAAGAAATCCGGGAACATTGTTCTTTTGTGCAAGCGACTGATAGGGAAGCAAGCAGATCGTAAATAGACTTAGAGTCAAATAATATTTCATGATCATCTTTGTAATGCTTTGGAAATCGCTGACGCGATCAGATATTTTCTTGGTTTGCCTTCAAATGACGTTGTGAATACATGTGTTGAGCACGATTCAAGATCGTACGAAGCAATTTGAACTGTCGTATAACTCCCGTGCATTAATTGAACAGGTAAAACTGCAAACGCTGCTACAGGCAAAGCAAAAATGGTACTTGCTGTCCACCAAACCGGTGTTAAATTCGGATCGAAAACGTATTGCATGTTAACGTAGGAAAGCGGCTTGTTTTCTCCTTGATGAGTCATGCGCAACAAGTAATAATCAGTTGCAATGAACGACTGATTTTCTGCCTGTTCGATTTCATGCTGCAACCACGAATTCAAGACATTTCTATTAAATTGTTCCGAGCTTACAAGAATTTCATTCTCTGATTCAGGTACATAAGGAACATCCTTTAATAAGCAAAGTGCCTGCTCAAGTTGATTGGAATAGTATTCACGGCGTTTGTCTGAAACGTGCTTTTCACAGAATACTTGAGAAGCACATAATTCACTGCTCAAGATCGTACTATCAGAAATGGTTTGCTTAACGAGTTTGCGCATGTAGAACGTTGAATCCAAAATAATATCCGGAATCGCATACATGCAATAGTTCGTAGAATCAAAAGATTCGGGTGCATTTGCTGATCGTTTTACCTTGATACGATCGTACTTGGATGTTTTAACCGATTGCGTTTGTATGTTTTGTTGAACGGTGTCAACTGTTTTAGCTAAAGCTATTGCCAATTGTGCGCTTTCATCGAAGTTTTTCTTACTGTACTTGCTCCAGTCAAAACTTTCCAATTGCTCCAATTCCAACAATAGGTGCTCTGCGCATTTTCCGATAAGCTCATTTCCTGGAAATGCCTTGTGAGCATCGTAAATATTTCGGATCGCTAAGGTATTAATGACGTCTTTATTTGCATTCTTGATGTAATCTTGGAATAAGGCAATTTCCCCTTCCATGAATTTGGTTTTTGGAATAAAACTCGACTTTTTACCACGATGATAATATTGTAAGATTCCTAACCATGAAAGTGCTTTCATTTCAGCCAGGAATGTTGAAGTTGGGAATTCTTTTTCCAGCAAAAAAATGGAATAGATGGAGTTCGTGAAATTTGCCTCGGATACATCAATGCGTACACTTTCAAAT
>CAYLJB010000166.1:0-1624 GCA_964383785.1 uncultured Fluviicola sp. | reverse complement strand
ATCGTTCTTCTCCTAAATGGAAAATGGTTTCTTTCCATTCGTTCAATTTCTCAATTTCTTCAATAGCAACTTTCTTTCTAGTTTTGATATTGGGGTGCGTACTTCGGCTATCATCGTAGTTCTCCTCAGCGGTGATCGGATACGTTTTTTTTGCCCAAATTCCATCAGGAATGTACATCTGGCCGTTACTCATGTATTCTTTCGGCATCATAACCTCGTCGAAAGGTAGATATGCGTACATCAATACATCAAAAACACCCACGATCTCATTGGGTTCATAACCGGCGTTGCGATACATTTCAACGGCCATTTTATCCGCTTCTAACTCGTTTTCTTTCGAAAAAGAACTCAAATTGACAATGGATTCATCGTGGTTCTGACGTCGCCAATTATATGATTCCAGTCCATGATGTTTCTTGTAATGACTGATCTCATGAGCAAGAATGTAAGCCAATTGCGCTTCATTCATTACCTCAGCTACCAATCCGGTGGTGAAGAAAATGATCCCTTGGTTTGTTGAGAGTGCATTTGGTACATTTGATTTCAGGGTGTAAAAACGCAATTCACTGCGCAATCTTGGTTCATCCTTTAAAAGCTTGTCGGCCAATTCATTGATGTAAGTACTGATGTCATCTCCGTAAACAACCAAACCAGAATGAAGGATCTCATCGATGGCTTCTGTTGAAGACATGAGGTATTGACGTTGATCGGCAGTTTTATATAAATGACCTAAGCGAGTAAGGACCTCCTGATATTTTTCATCTACTGTGCTACTGAAATCATTGTGGATCTTTCCTTTGGCCAATAGACTTTGAAAATTATTGAAGTCAATCTGCGCGGCAAGGTTAGAAGCCAAGAACAGAGTGGTGATGAATGCTAAAATTCGCGACATGAATGGGTAATTAAAAGGTCTGTCAAAAGTAATCAATTATTAGCTAAAACAAGAAAGGGGCGTTCTCGAACGCCCCTAAATATATATTGCCGTTCCAAACTATCCGATGTGAATCGGGAAGCCCAGATCGAGAAAGCCCCCAAAGGGACTATAGTGTTGCTAAATTAAGGATAATCCTACAGTCAACAAAAAGAGGCTGTTACAAACGTGGTAGCCTCTTTTTGAATTTTCGAAATAATTTGATTTACATCATTCCCGGCATTCCTCCTGGCATTCCGCCCATAGCCGGAGCTGCCTCTTCTGGTTCATCGGCAATGACACATTCTGTTGTCAATAACATAGCTGCAATTGAAGCTGCATTTTCAATAGCAATACGTGTCACTTTAGTCGGGTCGATTACACCTGCTTCGTACAAGTTTTGATATTGCTCCGTGCGTGCGTTGTAACCAAAGTCAGCTTTTCCTTCGCGCACTTTTTGTACTACAACTGCTCCTTCACCTCCTGCATTGGCAATGATCTGACGAAGTGGCTCCTCGATTGCGCGTTTCACGATCGCAATTCCGGTTGTTTCGTCTTCATTTTCTCCTTTAAGATCTTCTAGGTTATCCATCGCGCGGATCAAAGCAACACCACCGCCCGGTACGATTCCTTCCTCAACCGCTGCACGCGTAGCTGCTAAAGCATCGTCTACACGGTCTTTTTTCTCTTTCATTTCAACTTCAGTAGCAGCAC
>CAYLJB010000165.1:0-3928 GCA_964383785.1 uncultured Fluviicola sp. | reverse complement strand
ACTCAACCTGTAAATATGCAGGTGAGTCAAAATGCGAATACAAGTGTATCTGTCACAGCATCTGGTTCAGGACTTTCGTATCAATGGCAATACGCTCTAACTTCTGCAGGACCATGGAATAATGTTTCAAATGGCACGCCGGCAGATGTTGCTTATTCCAATGAGACTACAGCAACACTAGGAATAGCTGTTGGGGAATTCGCACCACCTGGAAATGGTAATTTTTACCGGTGTATTGTTAGTATTGGAGGTTGTTCTGTTACTAGTACTAACTCCCAATGCACTATACTCATTGGAAACAACTCATGTGCACAGGCTTTTGAGATACAGCCTGACGGGACACAGATCAGTGGTTCGTTAAATGGTGCGGTAACGGAAATATGCACAGGTACAACTAACAAAGACGTATGGTACTATTTTATACCATCATGTACAAATACGTATTCACTATTATTATCGAATCTTGCGGATAACAAAGATGTTTTCATCTATCAAGGTACCTGTCCAAGTTCCTGCTCGGCCGCCTTGTTATCAGGAACGAATACAGGTGCAACAAACGAGTCCATCTCCGGAACCTTTAACACAGGTGTTACTTACTATGTGCGTATCGTAGACGTGGCAAATACGGGTGGAAGTTTCAATTTGAGTGTAACTGGACCTACATTACCTGTTGTTACTTTAAATCCGGTTGATTTAACCGAGCCTGTTGGCGGTTCAGCTGTATTTACTGTTGCGTCTGCAAACTCCAATGGTGTGCAGTGGGAGATATCCACGAATAATGGAATTAGTTGGACCAATTTGACAAACGGTGGGTCTTATTCTGGAGTAACAACGAATTCACTGACAGTTTCCAACATTAGTGCTGTTATGGATCATAACTTTTTCAGAGCTCGATTCACCAATGTGACTTCAGGTTGCGCAAGTAGATATAGTAGACCGGTAGATCTTTCCGTTTGGTCTGCCAATGCTGGGGCTGATCAAACTGTATGTGATGGCAATACAGGAAGTCTAAGTCTTACCACAAATGGCACCATAGGAACAACCTTGTTTTTTGAGGATTTCGAGTATGTAAGTAATTATGATGGTACGGGGATATTAACCAACTGGCTTTTAGGAACAGCTGCTGCTACTGGAAATAATGCTGGTAATCAAGGTAATCGATGGTCTGTATCTTCGGGTTTTACAGCTCCGCATACACCTCTTTCCGGATTAAGATCTCTTGGTATTATGGGTAGGTTTACCAATGGTACTTGGACCCAAACCTACAGTACTTCAAATACAGCTTCTATTCAAGCCAGAACACCGCTAATTACCGCTTCGAATTATAATAACCTTGTACTTTCATTTAAATGGAAATGTGTAGGTGAAACAAATTATGATGATGGAAGAGTTGGGTATTCCACGGACGGAGTAAATGTGACTTGGTTCACAACCGGTGGTTTTGGGAATACAGGAAGGTATTATGGAACCTCAAGTACTACTTCCCAAACAATTAACCTCCCAGGCGGATTAAATAATGCCTCCTTTTATATTCACTTTGAGTGGAGAAATGATGCGAGTCTTGGATCCCAACCACCATTTTACGTTGATGATATTACTGTTACAGGCACTCCAACCTTTACCTATTCTTGGTCGGGTCCGGGAGTAATTTCACCCAATACAACGAGTCAAACGGTTACCGTAAATACAAGCGGGACATTCACAGGTCAGATCAATTCAGTGGGAGGCACAAGTTCTGATGTGCTTTCTTTCAATGTTTTACCTTCTGTATCATCTGGCGTCCTAGGTGGTACAACAGAAACAATTTGTGATGGTGGTGATCCATCGAATATCAGTTTTACTACCTTACCATCTGGTGCCACCGGTTCGTTTAATTATCAATGGTACTTTAAAGATGGAAATAACTCCTGCCCGACAGGAACAAACACCTCTGGTTGGACATTAATTTCAGGAGCTACCTCGAGTTCTTATGATCCACCAGCAGGTTTATCTGTGACACGAACCTATGCAGTGATGATAGATCCAATTGGAAGTCCTGATTGTGGTTCTTCGGTATGGGCCGGATGTAAAGTTGTTATTGTTGTCTCAGATCCTTTTGTATCTTCTCAACCATTGGCTTCTCAGTCGGTTTGTGTTGGTGGTACACTTAACAATTTAGTTGTTGTTGCCAATGGAGGAACACCATTGCTTACTTATCAATGGTATTCAAATTCGGTAAATTCAACTGTTGGATCAACACCTATTTCTGGTGCAACGGCTTCCTCCTACACACCTCCAAGTTCAATTGCTGGTACAACTTATTATTACTGTACAATAAGTGCTGCTGGTAGCGGTTGTGCTTCTATTAACTCATCTATTGTGTCAGTTACAATTGTACCTGATCCATCCATTGCTGCTAATCCAGTAGCCACGCAAAATGTCTGTCTCAATGGTGTACCTCAAACTTTAAATGTTTTAGGTAGTGGTGGGACACCGTCTCTAAATTATCAATGGTATAGCAATTCGTCAAACAATACAACTTCTGGTACACTTATTTCAGGAGCGACGTCCAGTTCATATATTCCGCCAACTACTTCGGTTGGAACGCTTTATTATTATTGCATTGTTTCTGCTTCAGGCAGTGGATGTGGTTCAGTTACTTCGTCTGCAAGTGAGGTAATCGTTAATCCTTTGATTTCAATCGTAAATAACCCAATTAGCACTCAAACAGTTTGTATTGGTGGAACGGCCTCGTCAATATCTGTTTCTGTAACTGGTGGTTCTTCTTCTTACAATTATCAATGGTATTCGAACACAACAAATAGTAATAACGGCGGAACCGCAATTGCCGGTGCGAACTCAGCTACTTACTCACCAGCAATTATTTCAGTAGGCACATCGTATTATTATTGCGAAATTTCTAATTCAGTTTCCGGTATTGGATGCAACAGCGTTAAGTCGAATGTTGCTGAAGTCATAGTTGTTTCTGATCCAGTTGTCACCTTACAACCGGTTGCACCGAGCGACTTATGTGCGGGTGGAGCGTTCAGTATTTCTGTGAACGCAGGAAATGGGATTGCTCCATTGAGTTATCAATGGCAAATCTATGATGGTTCAACTTGGACTAATGTTGTAAATGGACTTCCTATGGGGGCATTGTATTCCGGTTCTTCCTCTACAGGGCTCTCTTGCTCGGGTGTTTCTGCGCCAGGTTCGTATCAATACAGATGTCAGGTATCCTCACCAGGATCTGGATGTGATCCTGTTGTTAGTAATACCGTAATTGTGAATATTGTTGCTGATCCAACAATTAGCACTCAGCCTTCTTCTGCCGAATCTATTTGTATTGGAGGTAGTGTTGTACTTTCAACTGTAGCCACTGGTGGTACACCATCTTTGACCTACAATTGGCAATATAAAAACACATCTGGTACATGGGTGAACGTGACAAATGGAACACCACTTGGGTCATCCTATTCCGGGCAAACTACGAATAGCCTTGTAATTTCTGGAATTACAGCGACAGGAAGTTATGAATATCGTTGTCAAATCGCTGCGTCTGGAAATGGTTGTGGAAATGCAACAACAATTACTGCTGTTGTAACAGTTGTTAACGATCCATCTATATCAGCTCAACCAATTTCAAGTCAAACGGTTTGTTTGAATGAAACCCCATCATCACTTCAGACTATAACTGCAGGAGGAACGCCTTTACTAAATTACCAATGGTATTCTAATACGATTAATAGTTATTCATCGGGTACACCGATCGCTGGAGCTACCAATAGTTCATACACTCCGTCTACATCAGTTTCCGGGACATTTTATTTCTATTGTGTTGTTTCAGCATCTGGAAGTGGATGTGGATCAATAAATTCGTCAATAAGCGAATTGATCGTAAACCCAACCAACACGATCGCATTAACATCAGCGGTAGGCACAAACAACC
>CAYLJB010000164.1:0-3996 GCA_964383785.1 uncultured Fluviicola sp. | reverse complement strand
AGATCATCTAATTTTAGATAATATTCTGAAACAGGACTTGTAGCGTCTATGTACTCTTCCTCCAAAAATGTTAGTATGTATTCTTCGTCAAAATCAATTATAAATTTATTTTTATTTTTTATCACCGCCTTTATAAAAAAATAAATTTAAATTTAAAATTTATTTTTTGAAATTTATTTTTTTCTGGTTTCAATTTTCTTTTAAATTCGATTCTATAACACTTTTATCACATATTTCAAAATTATTATTTCTATATCCTTTTATTATTAAATTTTCTATTATATTAGAATATTTCCAAATTTCGTTTTTTTCTAAATTGCATAAAAATGAAGCTTCTTTATTTGAAAAATTAATTTCTATTCCCATTATTATTTTTTTATTTTTTGAGTTTTTTGTTATGTATTCGTTTTTAGATTCTAAATTTTTTATTTTATCCGATTCTTCTAATTTTAGTTTTATTTTTTTTTTTGTTAGAACTTTATCTATGTTGTTAAAGTACGTTTTAGTTTTTAAATTTTTGTTGTAGAATATTCTTTTATTATATTCTCCTAAAAATATTATTTTTTCTAAGTTTTCATATGTTAATATAAAATTTGATTTTTTTAGTGTTTTTAGAATTGTTTTCTTTTTACTTTTGTCTTTGAATATACTTTTAAATTCATTAAAGTCTATGTTTAAATTATTGAAGCCTTTTATTCTAGTTATTTTTTCCCCATTTTCGTATATTAGCGAATATGCTTTTGGTAATGCAAATATAGCCTTTTTAATTTTTGTATCTTTTTTGCTAGTATCAAAAAAAATTTCTCCAAATTTCTCGTTGTCAACATTTCTATTGAATGATGCAAAAATACTGTCTGTGTCAGAATATAGTATTCTTCCTCCATTTTTTATTATGGATTTAAATCCATTGAACAGTTTTATTCTTGCTTTTGACGTTATCATAGAAGCTAGTGCGACATTTGAATTAACTAAGGTTGACTCTTTTCTTTTACTAAATTCAACTAGAACTACGTCGTTTACTCAGTTTTCTTTTATTATTCTTTTTTCGTTTTTTTCACAGAATTTTAGGTACTCATCAGTTTTAAAGAGTTTTGTTTCAGATGATATGTCTCCCATACCTAATCTCCCATAAATTGAGTTAATAATTAATTTGCATATTGAGTTATATTCTTTTTTTTTTTCTCTTAACAAAGAAAGTTCTGAAGAGAATTTTTCAAAGATTTTTTCTTTTTTTTTAAATTTTATTCAATATTTTAGTTTTAAAACTATACCTCCGTTATTTAAGAATAATTTTATTTCTTCTCATCAAAATAGCCCTGAAATGAATCCGTTAACGAACATAAGTTTGTTGTTTTCTTTTGATTTGTGCGGTAGAATTGGTATGTCTATATCGCTGAATGCTTCTATGTAGTAAAACCCGTTATCATTAATTTTTGAAGGTTTTTCTATGATTTCAAATTCTCCAAAATTGAACTCATCTAGCATGATTTGAGCATACATACCTTTGAAATCAAAATGATAAATTAATTCATTTGATTTCGGATTTCCAAATATTTCACACCTACCACCAAAATATGAATTTCTGAATAAAAAATCGTCTTCGATTTTTAGACTAATATCGATCTTAAAGTTGTTGTGAATTATATTGAATATTTTGAAGCTTAGTCCTGGAAGTGAATGGGATTTTATATATCAATCTTTTAAAAAATTTGATAGTAATTTGTTGTATAAATTTATTATTTCGCATACAATTTTTGAATCGTTTACACAATAATTTATAATTTCTTCTTTTTTTTTTTCGAAATTTTCTATATTTATTTTCTCGTGATTAAAATCTATTTTTTTCCTAGTTCCCAGCAGTTTATTTGCACTGGATAATTTTGCTGGGAAAAATCTGTATGAACATTTTAAAACTATGCTTATTCCATCAAAATTTATTTCTAAAAAATATATGTTTCCTTTAAAAAAAAGCCCATTGAATTTCAAATCGTCTTTATTACTATTTTGTAGAATTATTGATGCATCGAAAGATAAATTATGTGAGAAAATGTATATTTTTCTTTTTTTGTCTTTCTTTTTAGATATAGATATTTTTTTTAATTCTGATAAAAACTCGTTAACGCAATTTATTCCGAAAAAAGCATATATTTTGTCATCTAAAATACACGTTATACAGTATGGAATGAGTTTTTTATCTTGTTCTAGTGTTTCAATATCAAAACTATTTATTTGCTTCAATTTTGAATTTTTTAGTTAGATTATTCGCGTCTCCCATCGATTTAAAGCATATTGAATTTATGTCTTCTGATGAAGGTATTAACCTGAATCTTACTTCCCACCCGTCTACTTTGTTTTCAAAAGATTCTCCTGATTTATTGAATGAATTATCTTCACTTTCTTCTTTAAAATCTATAAATTCTCAAAAATCAATATTTTTAAATTTATTTAAACTTTTTTTGTTTTTTGTGTTACCGCTAATCGTATATAATGATATAGGGATTGAATCTGTTTTAGTTAATAAATTTTTTAATATACAAAACAATACCCCTAAATCTGATTTCTCTCAAGTTCGTAAAATAACTCTGTTTTCAAATATTTCAATTTCTATTTCATTTATTTTTAAATTTTTTTTTTTTTCCAAATTAAGCCGGATTGGACTCGAACCAATATTTTTAAAAAAAAAATTTTTTAACATTCTTCCCTAAATTAAATTACCGGCTTACTTCACACAGAATTTTATAGTTCTTTATATAAATTTGATATTTCTGAAATGCTATACAAACTGATAATGAAATCATAATTACCAATAATTAAATCTTTTTCAAAATTATGGTTTATTTTATCATATAAATCCCCAAGATTAGATTTAAGAATTTTTCCCATGTTTTCATTTCTTTTGTTAATTTCATTAAAAATTTCGGGCTTGACTTCAAAATATTCATTGTTTCAGTATTTAATAGTATTTACTTCTTTTTCAAGTACTCAAATTTTTTTATCTGATTTTTTAAAATTTGAGACATTGGATGAAACTACTGTACTAGGATTTTTTGATCCCGGTTTTATTGCGCTGGACATTGGTGATTCTATTCATTGAGTAAATCCATTTAAATTTGAAACTTTTTTTTCTCCATATGGAATTCCTTTAGGCGAATTCGATGTTGCATGAAATGAGTTTTTATTATTAACATATGCGTAGTGGGGATGAAACAAAGTGTTACCCTTTTCATCGTATCCCTGAGTTAGATTTAATGGAATGAATTTTTTAGAAGAATATTCTAAATCACCCTTTATCATGTTTTTAAGATCACCAAACGTTTCAATGAATTTTTTCTGATCAATATCAGCGTTTTTGAAATTTCTTACGAACTTTCCTACAGTGAAACAATTTAAATATATTTTTTCGTTTAGAACTTCAATTTTTAAATTTTTTAGTAAATAGTATTCTTTGAAATAAAGAATTTCAAGTGATTTTCTAAAATTCTCATCGGATTTCAAAAAATAAAAAGTTAATTTTAAAAAATTATACGGTATTCCGAAAAATATTATCATAAAAGTAATTAAAATATTTGATATTTTTATTTTTTTTTTTTTCATCAATAGAATATAAAGCTTTTTAAACGCACGTTGTTTGCAACATTCGATCCAGATCTCAGCAGCTGACAAACTAGAAATATCAATATATAAAATTTTTAACGAATAGTAATTTTTTGCGTTTCTTATTAAATTTAGAGTAAAAATAAGAAAAAAAACATGCTCTCAATAACAAAGAGCAATGAACACAATAAAATATACTGGCTTAAATATCATTACAGAAACAATTAAAACAACCAAAGATAATTTCATAAAATTTATCACCGCCATGACTCACGAAATATTACTAAGGCTTTCACTAACATAAGAGCACATATCTAGACACCATATACACCGTCTTTATAAGAGGACACATAATTTGAGAACATGAAAATTTATAAATATTTAAAAATTTTCATGTTCTCA
>CAYLJB010000163.1:0-4098 GCA_964383785.1 uncultured Fluviicola sp. | reverse complement strand
CTTGACATCGTATTCGGAGGTGGCAATAACCGTGCAGAATGGGATAAATATGATGGTTCTTCTTATGCTGCTGATGTTACTGCTTCAGTAACTAGCCCTACTTCAATGATCGGTGTTAACCTAGTAGCAGGTACAGATTATTACTTCGCTGAGAACTTCTACGTAGGTTTGGAATTGGGCCTTGGATGGATGTCTCAAACTACAAAAGAAGGTGTAACTACTGTAACTGTAGCTGGTACAACCACAGAAACTAAGACTCCAGATTCTAAAGAGTCTTATATGGGTAACAACGTAGTTGGTCAATTCCGTTTGGGTTGGAGATTCTAATCTGAAATAAACATTGAAAGGGGGCTCAGCCCCCTTTTTTTTTGCTCGTACCTGAGACTTTACCTATCTTTGAAAGAGATTCATGACAAAAAAGAAAATCAATATCGCCATCGACGGTTACAGCTCCTGTGGTAAAAGCACACTGGCAAAGGCCATGGCAAAAGCATTAAATTATGTTTTTGTTGATTCTGGCGCCATGTATCGAGCTGTCACCTATTTCTGTATTAAAAATGGGATCATCAAAGACAAGCAGGTCAACGAAGCTCTTTTGGAAAAGCACTTGCCCGAGATAAAGATCCAGTTTGGAGAATACCTTCAAAATGGTTCACGAGCGATCCTATTGAATGGTAAAGATATAAGCACCGAAATTCGTAGCATGGAGGTTGCCGCTTTAGTTAGTGAGGTAGCAGCTATTAAGTCCGTTCGAACCTTTTTAGTTGCCGAACAACAGTCACTTGGAAAGAACGGCGGAGTTATCATGGATGGTCGAGACATTGGAACTGTTGTTTTTCCAAACGCAGAATTAAAGCTATTTGTAACTGCTTCTCCTGAAATTCGAGCTCAAAGAAGATTTCTCGAACTTCAGCAATCTCAGGCTGATGTCAGTTTAGAAGATGTCAGAGAAAATCTGGAACATCGCGACCATATTGATTCAACGCGCAAGGAGAGCCCACTCACCCAAGCAAAAGACGCCATCGTCATTGACAACTCAGAATTGGATCAAGACTCTCAATTGCAACTAGCTTTGAAGTTGGCTCAAGAAACTTTGGAGAAAACTTTCAGTCCTTCAGTCTGAAATTTTCAGTCATCCTGTTTTAATTTTCGAGAAACTGTTTGATTTATTCATTTAACAACTTATTCATCGTTCTTTTAGTATAAAAAACCATCAGAGCGTTTAAATTTGCACACCTGTTTAATATATTTATCTGTTTTATGTTATCTATCGGAAAAGTTACCGAAGAAATCATTGGTCGTAGTCCATTTTTGCGAGAAGCCATGACCGACGACTTAATCAACATTTCTTCCTTAGCCAGAAAAATCAAGCCTGAGATCGAAGAAACCCTTGGGAAAGAAGTGAAAGAAGGAGCTATCGTCATGGCGATAAAGCGTATGTCTCCTGGACTTTACCACCGATTGAATATGAAGATCACGAATATCATCGGTGAATTAGGTGATTTTCTTGTGCGTTCAAATCTGGAAGATTATACATTCGAGAACACGGAATCTTTGCGTCAGAAACAAGCAGACCTCGTGCAATTGGTGAGTGCAGAATCGGATGTTTTTTACACTATTTGTCGGGGAGTAACAGAAACAACAATTATTGCATCACAAAGCATCTCAGCTAAGATCGGAAACTTATTGATCAACGAACGTTTGAAATCTCACACTACGGACTTAGCATCGATTACTGTAAAACTACCATCTGTCAACTCTGAAGTTTATGGAGTTTACTATTACATTTTAAAGCATTTGGCTTGGGAGGGACTTAATATCGTAGAAGTTGTTTCCACAGCAAATGAATTCACTATCATCGTAAAACAAGATCACGTAGATAAAGCATTTAAAGTTTTGATGCAATTGAAACGCGGAAAATAACAAAAAAGCCTCCATAAAGGAGGCTTTTTTGTTATTGAGCAATCAGTTTTCCACTACTCGATTCTATCACTTGTATTGGTGACGGACTTCCGGTATAATAGACATTTCCAATACTTTTAATATATCCGTAAAGAGGTAAGTTACCCACGTTCACATACATATCTCCAGATGTCTCTGAAGCCACGTAAATGGAATCCGTGACCAAGAGCTTGCGTGTATCGCAGAATCCATTGCTGCGCGCTCCAATTCGAGCTACTTTGGCCTTTCCTTCTAAGGTATAATCACCCCAGCCATGCACAATATCCGCCTGAATGATCTCTGAGTTCAACTTGAGAGCTACAGGACCTGCACCATCTCGAATTGTCAATGTAAAATAAGGCAACTGCAAGGTGTCTTTGGAAAAAATTCGCTCACTGCCCTCATAATGCAAATTGTAAAGTGTGGTGAAATGAATTTCCACTTTGATCATTTTTTTCGGATCTCGAAAGAAAGGACAGCGGTTCCTATTTTTAATATACAAACGATTGTCTACAATGGATGCATCCACAAAATTCACCACGTTTTCACCGCCTGTTATAACCAGTTTGTCCAAGCTGTCCTGGATGAGTTCATATTCGAGATGGGGATGCAATTCCATAAACTCAAAAGACCCTAGCGGAATCTCTTTTGTAACTTCATCTCCGGTAGCTTTAAAACACGAGCGATCTTCCGCTTTTTTGCACGATTGCAATCCAAAAATCAGGAATGCTATGAAGAACATGATTCTATAACTCATTACTTTTTCCAATTAAAGGTGTAACCTGCACCCCATTCAACGTAATCCGCCTTGGCCCAATGTGATTTCAGCACTAAATTCAAGAGCAAACCATTGTCAAATCGATAGCGCATTCCAACTCGGTGATAAAATTCATCATCCGCGTCGTATCGATCCTTTAGGTAAACTCCCATTCCCAATGAAAAATTCAATCGATCTAAAGGCAACATATACCCTACATATGCACCAACTTGAAAAATTGTCCATTGTGTCTTTGGAATGTAGGCTCTATAATCAAAAAGAGATTGCTTACTTACAAGATCTAAAGCCACTTCCATTCCTACCTTTTCGCGGAAACGTTTATGAACCATATTGCTCAATGCATAAACAGGGTAATTCTTGCCGGTTGTTGGGAAAATTTCCTTACTCGAAACAATTCCTATCAAAGTGTACTTCCAATGCCTCAACCATGGAGTTTTTGAAAACGACTCAGGAGCCAACGCGCTTCCCGGAGGAGATTGAGCAATTCTATACCCATATCCCAAAGAAACATATGGAATATTCAAACCCAAATTTGGAACTTTTGATGCTCCGTTTGAAAAATGTGTCATATCCAAACCATACAGCAAAGAATGCTTTTGAGAAAAATGCCATCTTCCGGAGATACCCAAACAAAGCAGCGCGTTTACGTGACTACTTACTGCCACATTTTTAGGATTCATTTGTTGATCGAACACTTTGGTAACAAAGCCCAAACCCGCACCTAATTTGGCCGACAAATAATGTTTTTTAGATCGGGTAAATGGAAATTCGATAAATCCATATGTTCCGAAACCATACCCTAAAATTTCTTTATTCCCTAAATTAGAACCGTAAACGGTCACCCCAACAAACGGGTTCTTATAGGACTCAGCCCAAGATTTGTTTGTGAATACACGTTTATACAAGGATATCTCGCCAGCCCAAACACGATCTTTATACAAGTGACTCATGGTTCCGCGGTGCGCAGCCAAAAAGCCGCTTTTCGCCTTAAACTGCAAAGACCAATCATCAAAAACAGGTCCTTGAGCCCACATAATTTGAAAAGTCAGAATTAAAAGAATTACTAGTAAAAAACGCATAACCAAATTTACATCTTTTCTTTCATGTATTTTTGTTTTATGAATTCAGCAGTTATATCAATCAATCCAAATGATCAGCGTTTGGTGGCCTTCGCAAGATTATTGAACATCATGGACGATCTTCGCGAGAAATGTCCGTGGGATAAAAAGCAAACCTTTGAATCTTTGCGCCACCTTACAATTGAGGAAACATACGAATTGTCAGACGCGATCATTCAGAATGACATGGAAGGATTAAAAGGTGAAATTGGGGATTTGATGTTGCACGTATGTCTTTACAAGATAAGCAGTATGTCAAAT
>CAYLJB010000162.1:0-4100 GCA_964383785.1 uncultured Fluviicola sp. | reverse complement strand
CAAGTGCTTTATCTAATTGTACTTGATTCACGTCAACCAGAACCACTTCATGTCCGGCTTGTGCAGCAACTTGAGCGATACCCGCCCCCATTGTTCCTGCTCCTAGTACACCTATTTTCATGCTATAACTGACAATGGAAAAAGGAAAATGCAGATGGAAAATTACTTTTCACGTCTACATTTTCAATTCTCAATAAATTTCTATTTCCCTTTAAAAATTGGCTTGCGTTTCTCCAAGAATGCGTTAACCCCTTCATTGAAGTCATGAGATTTCCCTGCAATTGTTTGCAACTCTTCCTCCAAAGCCAATTGTGTATTCAGATCATTTGCGAAACTTTGATTCACTGCACGCTTGGTCAATCCTAATCCAAAAGTTGACATTTGTGCTATCGTTGCTGCCAGTTGTGCAACCTCCTCTTCAAAATTCTGATCTGGAACAGCCTTGTAGATCATATTCATGGCATCAGCATCCTCTGCAGACACTTTTTCACCGGTCATCATCAATGCCAGGGCTTTCTGTGAACCAATGATACGAGGCAAGAAAAATGTCCCTCCAGAATCCGGGATCAATCCAATTTTAGAAAAAGCTTGAATGAATGAAGCAGAATATTTTGCGACAGTCAAATCACATGCTAAGGCAATGTTTGCACCTGCCCCTGCCGCCACGCCATTAACCGCAGCGATTACAGGTTTCTCAATATTTCGGATCTTCAAAATGATAGGATTATAATGGTCGCGAACAATGCTCTGAAGTTCAGGACCGTTTGGATCCATTGCCTCCGCCAAATCTTGTCCAGCACAGAATGCTTTTCCTTCTCCAGTGATTACAATTGCGCGTACGTTATCATCCTTATCAGCATTATCCAAAGCTTGTTGTAAGCTCAAAGCCATCTCTTTATTGAATGAATTGAAAACTTCAGGACGATTCAAGGTAAGTGTCAACACCCCTTTTTCTAGTTTCTCAAGTAAAGTCATACTTAAATTTTCAACGAAAGTAGCCAAAACTTTAATTGTGATTTGTCGAAAATTCAATGAAAATTCCAAAACCCGACTCCGGACTCACATATTCATAGTGCGCATCCAACTGTTGCAACAACGATGAAATGATCTCTACGCCTGTTGATTGTTGTTTCATGAATTCTACCGGATTGTGATATCCCACACCAGTGTCCTTTACTGTCAATTTGAAATTTCGCTCATCACTCGCAACATTCTTTAATCGAATATAAATCGTACCCCTATCCAAATCTTTAAAGGCATGTTTGTAGGCATTCGAAAGGAGTTCACATAGGATCAATCCTACCGGAACCGCCGTGTCAATAGACAATTCAATCTCTTCCACCTCCATTTCTACCAGTATCTGCTTATTAAAGGATGCTAAAGAACCGTTGAATTGATGGATCAATTTTTCCAGATAAGGTTTGATCTCAACAAAAGCAACATCCTTATTTAAATAAAGCTGGTTATGAATCAGTGAGATAGCATAAATGCGCTCTTTTCCTTCTTCAATGATTCTCAATGCTTCCGGGTCAGTAATATTGCGTGCTTGAAGATTCAAAATACTGGAAACCACTTGGAGGTTATTCTTTACCCGATGATGGATCTCCTTCAATAGATTTTCTTTTTCCTGCAATGAAGTACTGATCAATCGGTTTTTTTCCGTGATCTCTTCTTGTTGTTCTAGCAGCAATTTGTTGGAACGGCTTTTTTCCCTCAAAAACAAAAACAAAACAACCAGAAAGAAAAAACTAACTGAGAAGACTATAGCAAAAACGACTCTTAGATCATCGTTTTCCTGAATTTTAGCTTCAAGCAACAACTTTCTTTTTTCACTCTGAAAGTCTTTATCCAATTCATTCGCCAGATCATCGCTTTGTTCAGATTCCAGGATATCGTCAATCTCATTCTTTTTGGCAGCATAGTGATAAGCCGAATCTATTTCTTTGCGATCCTGATAATAATACTCGAGCAAACTGTACACTTGATACAGATCACGAAACTCTGTTTCCTTCTGATGTTTTACAACCAAATCTAAATAGTACTTCGCTAATTCAGGTTTGTCATTGAACAAATAAAATTCCCCTAAATTGCAATGACTGTATTGAATTAAATATGTCCATTTGTTTGTTTGTGCAATTCGAAATGCCGATTCAAAATTCTTCTTTGCCTCCTCGTAATTATTATTGAAAAAATAAATCTGCCCTGCACTATTGCAGACGTTCATTTGAATCACTTCATTTTTGGACTTCCCTGCCTCTTGAAGCGCTTTTTCAACAAATTTCTCAGTTTCAGAATTATTCCCTTTGAATTGATGATACCTGGCTAAAGCAACATAACATTCGGTCAACAAGTAATAATCATCCTTGCGCACAACTTTTAAAACATCATTCACTCCTCTAAATAAAGCATCAAAATTCCCATTGACTCCTTTATAAACAGCATTGTAGTATTTGAGAACTGTTAAATCGTAGGGATCTACTTGATATATATCTGAGAATCGTTTCGCTTTGTTCAATTCATATTTAACCCTCGCAAGATCACCAATGGAAACATATAAATTGATCTTCTCAATGATCAGTTTAAATCGTAAAGATGGAATATCGAGTTTTTCATACCGTTTTTCAAGAATCTTCAGATCATGCTTGGCAGATTTGTAATCGATGACTATCGTCTTTTTCAGACTTTCCAGCTCTTTTGTGAAACTTGACTGCGCATGAGATAAATTCCCAAACAGCGGTATGGTAAACAACAAGAGGTAAAAAGTGGTTAATCGTCGGATCACTACGTCGAATATTTATACATCCCATGATTTAGAATGGGATGCGTAGTTGCAGATTGTTAATTATCGAATGAAAGGTAATAAATAATTCTTTCTTGTGCTATCTCTAATAAATGGTTAGGAATAATTCTCGACCATTCTTTTCACCCGTCGAATAATATGATCTCGAAGCAACTCTGGCTCCATAACCTCTACTTCACCTCCATAACTCAAAATTGCACGGATCAATTCCTCAGAGATAAAAACTGTCATTTCAAAGGTTGTTTTATTCTTACCTTCTTTCACAATTTTTTGTGACCAGTGAAACGGTTGCGACTCGATGTACTTGGCTGCAATATTCTCTGCTTTGAAAACAACTTTTTCAGGTTGTCCTCCGCTAGCCGTAATCCCGATGGCATATTTAAAAAATTGATCAGGATTGAATGCAATCGGACTAGCCATGAGTTCCTCGGACATTTCCAAATTGAACATGCGATCGAGTCCGTACGTTATAATTCCTTCTTTCGCTACGTCATAACTCAACAAATACCAACGATTGCGGTATTCCTTCAAAAGAAGTGGCACTACTTTTCGCGCTTTTCGCTTTTGGGTTTGAAAGCTTTCGTAATCGAAATAAACCACCTGTTTTTTCTTGATCGCCTGTAGCAACGGGTTTAAGAACTCAGCACCTCTCGACTCCACTGGTGTTTCGAATTGCACGAACTCACCAACCGTTTGATCTGAAAGATCATTAGAAATTTCCATCCGTTCAACGATTTTATCGATCGCAAAACCAAATTGCTTGAACATGCCTACATCCTTGAATTGGCTCAAGGTATTTGCTGCAAAGCGAATCGCATCAATATCGTCAGGAGTTAATGGAATTTCATCCAAGGAATAATCCGGATCCGTGTAGTAATAACCACCAAATCGCTTGGAATATTTGATCGGAGCATCGTGTTCCATTTTCATGGCAAACATGTCCTTTTCAATGGTAGAATCACAAATATTTGCGCCATCTGCCAACCCATACAAGGCCTCTTCACACGCTTCCCTCAATTCCTTTTTAGACGGAAAGGGCTTGTATTTGTTTCGAATGGATCGATCAATGATGCGGTAACGAATGAGGGCATTCTTAATGTGTGGCATGGTAAAGGTTAATGCGCTGCCGAATTCTCCGTCTTTGGATGATAGCCGAAGAGTTCGTAAAACTTAATGGCTTTAACCACTTCAACGGGAACATCTTCTTCCCAAATGGCAGCGCCAGCATGTATTTTTGCCAAAACGTCATCCGACATGATGTGCAAAAGTTTACGGTCGAAAGACTCAAAAGCCGCCAATT
>CAYLJB010000161.1:0-4123 GCA_964383785.1 uncultured Fluviicola sp. | reverse complement strand
GGTGCAAAGATACCAAGTTATTTCACTTCCGCAACAACATCCTACGACTTTTTTTCGCTTTTGTTCCAACACAACCCCTAACAGGCTGATTTGAGACGCATTGGGGAATGAAAAAAATTAGTCGATCCCCAGTAAATACTTACGAATCTGCTCGTGATTCAGCTTTTCAGCTGCTGCAGCAGCGGCTTTCATTTCTTCACGAACCCAATGGGTATCGATCAAAAGCGCATCTTTTTCAGGGGTCAACTCAGGACTTTTTCCAGTTCCATTGGTTAAAACTACGACTCCCTTTACTGCTAGGTCTTTCAGATTGTCATCATCTAGTACACCTGTAAAATACATCGCAGCTACCAAACAATCTTCTCGCGTCAGTTGATCGGAACCATCAATATCGAATTTGGTGTTCCCCAAAATAAATCCCATGGATCGTTCCAGTTCTTTTCGCTTTTTAGAAGTCGCATGCTTGTATTGATCAAAAGTAGCCGTCAAAAAATAACGATCATTCACATTCAAACGAACGGCATCTAGTCGGTATTTCCCTTTTCGTGCACTGACTAACCAAATACGCAGTGCCACTGATACACCAATTATCAAAACAAAACCCAAGATCTTCGCGCCAAGCAATAACCCATTCATGGCCAAAACCGGAATCAAGATTAAAAGGATAGCAAAGACAATGATATACCCTGAATACTTTTTCATACCGTTTAGGATTTATTTTTCTGTTCGCGGAATATTTTGATCAACCAAGGGAGCAACACCACCAAAATTAGGGTCGCGCCCATCATCAAGTAGAAGTTCAGCATGAAGAAAGAAGACTTGTCGTCATAAGAATCCCATAAAGACGCAATGACTCCACTCAACTTATTTCCAATCGAGGTGGAAATGAACCATGCTCCCATCAGCAATGCTGTCAATCGCGGTGGTGATAACTTCGACACCATGGAAAGTCCAATTGGCGATAAACACAATTCCCCAACTGTGATAACACCATAAGCTGCGAAGAACCACCAATAACTTGTCTTCACAGCTCCGTTGCTCGAGGCGTCGGCTGCCATAACCATTACCAAACAAGACAATCCGGTAATAAACAGACCTATCACAAATTTAACCGGAATAGATGGTTCCATTTTTCGCAAGCGCAAGAAACGGAAGATCCCAACAATCAATGGTGTTAGTACAATTACCCAAAATGGATTTACAGATTGAAAGATGTTTGTATTAAACAGGTACAACTCATCTCCATCCTTTCTTTTACTACCATCATTCTTGAAGTATGCTGGATACTGAACAGCTTTTTCACCTTCAATCTTACGAAAATGTTTGTCTGTAACTGCCTCTGGTTCGCTTGATTTCTCATATCGCATGGTATCTGCCAAATACATCGCACTCAAACCTCCTTGAATAGAATTGGGAATTTCGCGATTGGTATAATTCTTAGCCCAAGTATTTAAAACCGTTCCATTTTGTTTGAAAATTGCCCAAAATGGCATCACAGCCAAACACACCACCAGAATTGCACTCACAACCCTTCTTTCTGACTTCGGTGAAGAAAACAACACGTAGGTGAAAAAGAAAATTACCGGAATACAAGCGAATAAAAATGCATCGGTCACATCATCTTTTACCAAGAAGGAATGTTCGTTAGTCTTGGAAGGCACACCATTGATGAAATAACCAACAACCGCAAATATCACTGCTGGCACCACAACAATTGCCAAATCGATCCACCAGGGTTTCTCGCCTGGGATTGGTTCTTTTTTTACATCTCCACCTTCGTAATGCTTTGTTCCCAACAAGAACACGGCAATTCCAATGAACATACCTACACCTGCACCAACAAACGCCACGGAATATCCATATTTATTGATCAACATGGCAGAAACAATGTTACATACAAAAGCTCCAATGTTAATCCCCATGTAGAAAATGTTGTACCCTTCGTCTTTTTGCGCTTTGAATTCTTCCTTATTATAAAGATTTCCGAGCAAGGTGGAAATATTGGGTTTGAACAATCCGTTACCGCAAATGACCAATACCATACCGGTATAAAGCATAGAGTAGGAATGAATTCCCATTAAACAATACCCCACACCCATTAAGACTCCCCCTAGTATGATGGGAAAGCGATAGCCTAAAACGCGGTCCGCCAAAAGCCCACCAATAAAAGGAGTGAAAAATACCAAGGCAATAAATGTCCCGTACAATCCTGCAGATTCAGCAGTTGACATTTCAAATCCACCCTTGCGTTTGAGATCTTCTAAATAAAGGGTGAAGATTCCAATCATCAAATAATAACCGAAACGTTCCCACATTTCAGACAGGAACAAATAAGGTAAAGCTTTCGGGTGTTTGCGTTGTTTGCCTTTCTGAGCATTCACCCCTTTGCCTCCACTTAACTGATCAACAATATCATTTGACATAAATACCTTATTTTACTTCTTGCGTTAATCTTTTAATAACCGGATATAGTGCGATCAAAATGACACCAGCAATGATCGCGTACCAGGCAAAATCATAGTACCCCTTCGTGTACACCAACATTCTTTGAGCATTGTCAGCACCTTTCTCCGGCGAAATACTTGCACCAAATAATCCAGCAACATATTGCCCATATGCTGAAGCCAAAAACCACATCCCCATCATGAACCCTTGCAGACGCATCGGTGCCAACTTGGTCATTAAACTCAACCCGATAGGCGAAAGGAATAACTCAGCGAGTGTTACGATTAAGTATCCTGCAGCAAAAACATTCATTGAACTTTTTCCATCTTCATCCATTCCAAAGCGCAACGAATAGAATGTCAGAAAACCTAAACCAAGAAAGACAAATCCAAGTCCAAACTTCACGGTAGAAGATGGTTCCAATTTTCGATTTGCCAATGCAACAAAAAACAACCCGATCACCGGAGCGAACATGATCACGAACAAGGCATTGATTGAATTATTAACCCCATTCGGATCGAATTGCATTCCGAAAAGGTCTTTGGTTAAGTTCGTAGCAGAGAAATTTGACAAACTTCCCCCTGCCTGTTCGAAGATCGCCCAGAAAATAACCGAGAAGAAAATGAACAAGAGTGCACCAAATAGTTTTTTATTCTCGCTGGATGTAGATTTTGTCATTTCGTAACCCAGATACAGCAAACTCAGCGGTCCGATCACATACATGAAATAATCTGTGTAGGTAGTATTTTTCACCATGATAATAATCAAAGGTATTATGGCAACCGCACCTACATAAGTAGCTATCTCGTAAATCTTTCTCTTACTAAGATCAACCTTAATTAAAGGCGACAAACCAATTGGTCCTAAATTCTTTTTAGTTAAAATGAAGGTGATCAAACTTATCGTCATTACTACAGCAGCTGCACCAAAGGCAAAATTCCATCTTAAATCAACAGGGATGAAGGAAGTGAACATTTCACCTTTTCCGATCGCGATCACATACCCCCCAATAAAGGCTCCAATGTTAATTCCTGAATAAAACAATAAGAATCCGGCATCTCGTCGCACGTCGCCATCTTTGTAGAGTAAGCCGACCATTGAGGAAATATTCGGTTTGAAAAACCCTGTACCGATAATATTGAATGCGATCCCAATAAAAAAGAAATCCTTCGGGTTCATGGCCAATATCAAACTACCCAAGATCATCATCAAGCCACCAAAAAGTAATGACTTTCTGAAGCCTAAAATCTTATCGGCGAAAAAGCCACCGATAAATGTAAACGCATAAACAAATGCTTGCGTAGCGCCGTACTGCAAATTGGATTGTTTTTCACTCATGTCGAGCTGGTGCACCATGAAGTAGGCAAGCATCCCTCGCATACCATAGAAACAAAAGCGTTCCCACATTTCACTGAAGAACAACGCCCAAAGTTGACGGGGATACTTCCCTTTGAAACTCTGGATTTTATCGAGTTCCGCCTGTGCCGAATTCTGATCAATAGTCATCTGATCTGCCATAGTCAATGTTTATCCGTATAAAACTAAACTAATTTGAAGACAAAAAAAATCCCCCAACTAAATGTTGGAGGATTCTTCGGTATAATAAGAATTATTTTACTCCATGCATCATCTTGCTTAATTTGCGAGAAACCAACAACATGATCACACCCAAGAAAAT
>CAYLJB010000160.1:0-4127 GCA_964383785.1 uncultured Fluviicola sp. | reverse complement strand
AACTGATCCCTGTAGTCATGGTCAGGTACGAAGACAAATCGAATCGTAACTTGATGTAACTTGAATTCGCCCACAACTTCGAATAACTTGGTGTTTGATAATAGGCCGTCCATCCACCAACACTTGGCGGTTTAAAGTAATGCATCCCCAAAACAATGGAGAAACTATACAACTGCAAGTACAACTCGTAATCCGTTGTCAAACCGTAGGCCGGTTGCGATGAGGACGCGTTCAACATCGAGAACAAATGCTCGATCGGATTTTTAATAATTGCTCCGCGCACCGACATATCATAGAAATGTTCACTCTTCAGCAATTCTTCCATAACCGGGTAGATCAAGAAGTTGTTGGCTTCGAGCGTTTGAGCCATTCCGGTGATCACCGTAGATTCCACTGCCGGCGTTAAGTCGTAGTTCACAAACCAACGGTATATCTTCCTGCAAATATGCTTCGCCATATTCGGCTGCTGGAAAATGATATCGATATAGTTGGAGTACTCGGTTGCGCCAGCATCGTTGATTACCGCACTTCCGAAATAAGAAGATAAATTTTTTGTACTGGCATCATGTAGAATCGGATAGAACGTAGCAGTTGGTGAAGGAGCTGTGGTACTGAATTGATTCTCCACTACCCAACCAGTCAGAATCTTGGCACTTTCAAAAATGTCTGTTTCGGTATAATTCGTATAATCACCCGGTCCAATTTGCGGACCTTTCCCAACGGTAAACAATTCCAACAATTCACGCGCATAGTTCTCATTAGGAGAAAAGGCATTGTTCGTTGTTCCATTGAGGAAGATCAGCATCATTGGTTCGATGGTAACATCTTTTACCAGCTGCTTGAAATTCCCTAAACATTGTTGGCGATACAATTCGTGTAGATTATAAATTCCACGTGCGTCTGCACTGCCCTCCACGCCAAAATGATTCGTCCAGAACAAACACATTTTTTCCTGAATGCTCATTGTCTGTTGATTGCAACGTTGCATCATCCAGGCACCAAGTGAATTTCCTCTAGCATTATCTGTCACAGAAGGATTCGCTGCAGGATAAACACTAGTTACCCAAGTAGATCCAATAGGAGCCACTGCTTCATCTGTTGAATAAGTCAATGGCGGATTTGTAGTTGGTAAGGTCAACAAGGTATTTACTGTATTGACCATTCCATTTGTTACAGCTTGCTGAATTTGGGCATAGGTTGGCCCCATCATTGTTCTGCGCAACAAGTGAGACGCCTCCCACTCAGTCCATGGGCCCGTATACTGCGTCAAACTCAAAGAAATGGGTTCTTCAATGTGTTCTTCCGGTTTCATAGTGTGTTAAATAGCACGCCAATCTACACATAAAAGACTTGATTTCCAAAAACTTTCTACTTATCCAGAAAGAGAATATTGCGTTTTAAACCGGTGAATTTCGCGCGTTTGACCGCACTTCCTTTAAAGAGTTCTTTATACACTTCTTCAGTGAGATCCAGCCAGTCAGATTTCGAAAGATGCAGCAGATCCGGGTGCGGCTGAAACAACGATTCGGTATGCGGCTTTGAAAAGCGATTCCAGGGGCAGACATCCTGACAAATATCGCATCCGTAGATCCAATCAGCCATTTTCCCTTGAAAAGAGTCCGGAATCAGGTTTTCCTTCAATTCGATCGTCAGGTAAGAAATGCATTTTGATCCATCCACTACATAGGGTTCAGATATGGCATCTGTTGGACACGCATCGATGCATTTGGTGCAGGTTCCACAGTAATCGCGCATACCAGCATCCGGTTCCAGATTCAGGTCGCAGATCCATTCTGCCAAGAAATAAAACGAACCCGCTTTTGGATGAATCAGATTTGAATTCTTGCCAACCCATCCCAAACCGCTTTTGGCAGCCCAAGCTTTTTCTAATACCGGCGCGCTGTCCACAAAAATGCGTCCTTCAATCGTTCCAATTTCCTCCGAAACACGCACCACCAATTCGCGCAATTTGGCTTTGATCACATCGTGATAATCTTTGCCATAGGCATATTTTGAAACTTGGTAGGTATCAGATCGTTGTTTTTCTTCCGGATAATAATTGAATAAAAAGGAAATCACCGTTTTTGCGCCGGGCACAAGTACTCGAGGATCCAAGCGCATATCGAAATGGTTTTCCATGTAGGTCATTGAACCATGCGCCTGAGCTTTTAACCAATTTTCCAATCGTGGTGCTTCAGAAGCCAAAAAATCGGCCTTGGAGAAACCGACACTGAAAAATCCCAAGTCTAAGGCAGTTTCCCGAATAAAGGTTTTATATGCTGCGGGCGACAACATGCGATCAAAACAATCCGCCTTGCGACCAACCGGTAGTATATCCCAGATGGTGATAGGCTTTGTCGGTTACCTTACGTCCGCGTGGTGTGCGCATCAAGAATCCCTCCTGTATCAAGAATGGTTCGTAAACTTCTTCTAAAGTACCTGAATTCTCACCGATGGCGGTAGCAATGGTTGACAGTCCCACAGGACCACCTTTGAATTTATCAATCAAAATTCGGAGTATACGGTTATCCATCTCATCCAAACCATACTTATCAACGTTCAAGGCATCTAAGGCATGTTGCGTAATGTCTAAAGAGATCGTTCCGTCTCCTTTCACTTGCGCAAAATCACGTACGCGGCGCAAGATTGCATTGGCAATACGCGGTGTTCCCCTACTTCTTCCAGCTATTTCAACAGCCGCACTTTCTTGGATTGGGATCTGAAGCAAATCTGCGGAGCGCTCAACGATCATTGACAATGTTTTGATGTCGTAGTACTCCAAACGCGAATTAATGCCAAAACGGGCACGTAAAGGCGCTGTAAGCAAACCGGAACGCGTTGTTGCTCCAATCAGTGTAAACGGATTCAAAGCGATCTGTACCGTACGTGCATTTGCACCAGAATCCAACAAGATATCGATCACGTAATCCTCCATTGCTGAATAGAGGTATTCCTCTACCACCGGACTTAGACGGTGGATCTCATCAATGAACAGAACGTCACCTTTTTCAAGATTGGTTAAAAGCCCTGCGAGATCACCCGGTTTGTCGAGTACCGGACCGCTAGTGACTTTAAAACCTACACCCAATTCGTTCGCAATGATATTCGCTAAGGTAGTTTTACCCAGTCCGGGAGGACCGTGCAGCAAGACGTGATCCAGTGGCTCTCCTCGCCCAGTTGCTGCTTGAACAAAGACCTCTAAATTGTCCACAACCTGAGGCTGTCCGGCGAAATCAGAAAGGCGTTTCGGGCGAAGTACTTTATCGTAGTCCTTCTCCTGATTGTTCACCTCACTTCTGTAATCAAATGATTCGCCGTCCATACTGATCGATTTATACAAAGTTAGTACAAAACTTGATGTTTGAGAACAATAAAAAACCCCTCGCGAATGCAAGGGGTTTTCTTTATTAAAAGAAATAATTTTCTAGTGTTCTTCTTCACCTTCCATTAGTGGAGTAGTTTGAGGAATGAAATCCTCTTCTGCTCCAGGCTTAGAATAATCGTAAGGCCAACGGTGAACTACTGGAAGTGCTCCAGGCCAGTTTCCGTGGATACGCTCTACCGGAGTTGTCCACTCCAATGTGTTAGATCTCCAAGGGTTTTGAACCGCAATTGGACCACGAGCGATGCTGTAGAAGAAGTTGAACAAGAACAACACCTGTCCGAATGCTGCGATGATTGCAAATACGGTAATGATCTCGTTCAAATCCATCATCAAATCAAAGGATTCAGAATTGAAATCTCCATAAACTGAGTAGTCATAGTAACGACGTGGTGCACCAGCCAACCCTACGAAGTGCATAGGGAAGAATACACCATAAGCACCGATCAAAGTAACCCAGAAGTGAGCATAACCCAAACGCGTGTTCATCATACGACCGTACATTTTCGGGAACCAGTGGTAAACCCCTGCGAACATTCCGAATACAGCAGACATACCCATTACAATGTGGAAGTGAGCAACAACGAAGTACGTATCGTGCACTGCGATATCCAATGCTGAGTCAGCCAAAATAATACCCGTAACACCACCCGTAATAAACGTTGAAACCAAACCAACAGAGAACAACATCGCCGGCGTATATACGTTGGAACCTCTCCAGATTGTAGTCAAGTAGTTAAATACT
>CAYLJB010000159.1:0-4148 GCA_964383785.1 uncultured Fluviicola sp. | reverse complement strand
CTGGTCACAACACTTGCGTTCTGCTCAAGATTTCATGAATGTTGGTGATACTGTTGAGGCAGTTATCTTAACATTGGATCGTGAAGAGCGTAAAATGTCATTAGGTATCAAACAATTGATGCCAGATCCATGGGCTAACATCGAAGGTAAATATTCAGTTAACTCTAAACACAATGCAAAAGTTCGTAACTTCACTAACTTCGGTGTATTCGTTGAATTAGAAGAAGGTGTTGACGGTTTGATCCACATTTCTGACCTTTCTTGGCAGAAGAAGATCAAGCACCCATCTGAATTCTGCAAAGTAGGAGACGAGATGGAAGTGGTTGTATTGGAGATCGATCGCGAAAACCGTCGTATTTCTTTAGGTCACAAACAATTGGAAGAGAATCCATGGGATGTATTTGAAACTATCTTCGGAGAAGGTTCAGTTCACCAAGGAACAATCGTTGAGACAAAAGATAAGGCTGGTGTAGTTTCACTTCCTTACGGAGTTGAAGGTATTTGTCCTTCTAAGCACTTGCGTAAAGAAGACGGATCGAATGCGAAAGTTGAGGAAACTCTTGACTTCAAAGTGATCGAGTTCAACAAAGATTCTAAGAAGATCGTTGTTTCTCACACACGTACATTCGAAGACGGTGTAGATGAAAAACCAGCTGCTAAAGGTGGTAAGAAAGCTGCTGCCGGTGGTGGTGCAGGTTCTTCTACATCTCAAGCTGTAAAAGCTATCAACCAAAGCAATGAAAAGTCAACTTTGGGTGACTTGGATGCATTGGCAGCTTTGAAAGAGAAAATGGAAGGTAACGAGTAATCGTTCGAACCAGATAAATTGAAAAGGGCGCGAATTTTCGCGCCCTTTTTGTGTTTATAAATTTCCTTACTCACCAATCACATCGAAAATTATATAAACGAGTGTAAAGACGCCAAATGACTACTGTGATTTTCCTAAAATTCAGAACTCAACAACATAATACATAACCATTTCATTAAGAATACCTTAAGTCAAAAATTGACTCTATTAAGTTTCAAATAAATGTTAAAAAACAAAATTCAATAGTACTTTGTATTGCATAGTACTTATTCTAACCTATATTTGTGTCATAAATAGTACTGTATGAACATCGAGAATACACAAGCTCAAATGCGAAAGGGAATCCTCGAGTTCTGTATTCTGAGTATTCTGGACAAAAAGGAGGCCTATCCTTCAGAGATCCTGGAACAACTCAAAGCGGCAAAATTGATCGTGGTTGAAGGAACACTTTACCCCTTGTTAACGCGCTTGAAGAATATGGAACTTCTCACCTATCGCTGGGAAGAATCAACATCGGGACCACCGCGCAAGTATTACGCGATCACCGAAAATGGAAAAACAACATTAGCAGGATTAACGAATACCTGGAATGAATTACAACACGCAGTTGACACTTTAACCAAATCATAAAAACACGAGTCATGAAAAAGACGCTCTCAATACATTTAGGTCGCCAATTATTCACCATTGAAGAGGATGCTTACGACCGATTAAAGAATTATTTATCCAAACTGGAAACATCTTTGGGTGCTGAAACCGGTGCATCCGACATTTTAGAGGACATCGAAATGCGATTCGCGGAATTGCTGCACAGTTATTTAGGTGAAACCCGCAAAGTTGTTGCCTTGGCTGACATCGAAAAAGCGATCAGTTCTCTCGGTGAACCTGAAGAAATTAGCGAAGAAGCTGCCATCAATGAAAATGAGAACATGCGCAGTTACCAACAAGCTACAGGTGACTCCGATCGTCAGAAACGTTTATACCGAGACACGGACAACAGCACTGTAGCTGGAGTATGTTCTGGTTTAGCCGCATATTTAGGAGTAGATCCTGTTTTGATCAAGATCATTTTTGTCCTTTTTGGATTCATGGGATTTGGAGTGGGACTTTACATCATTCTTTGGATCATTATTCCGAATGCGAAGACACCTTCAGAGCGACTTCAAATGCGAGGTAAACCTGTAACTGTGGATACGTTAAAGGAAGAAATTGAACGTGCAGCCCACCGCATTAAGGACGATTCCATTCAGGCAGCCAAAAAATTTCAAGGCAGCAGCGATCATATCACTAATCGCGTGAAAGAATTGCTTCGTATGGCCGGTAAGATCTTTGGTGTATTCATGATCATCGGTGCTTTGTTTTGGTTAACCGTTTTCACGCTTATTACATCAGGAGTAATTGATTTCTTCCCAACAACGGGTGATCAACAATATGCATCCCTTTATGAATTCTTGCATTTGGTAGCTCCCCATGATAGCGGATTTATCACGATGTGGTGGTCAATCTTATTGATCGGTTTTGGTTCTCCCCTGTTCGCAATTACAATTGGAAGTCGTTTATTGCTAGGTAAAAAGACACGATTCTTCACGGTTAACTTCATTCTTTTCCCAGCAATCATTGGTATAGGAATCGCTTTAGGAATTATCAGTGGTGTGCAAACCAGTCGTGATTTCGCGGTGAATTCTGAAGTAGAAATGCAACACATCAGTGGCAAATTCGATGCGCTTTACATCAAAGAACTCCCACATTTCACCAAACAGCAACGCGTTTTCACTTCAAGCGGAATTGATTTCATTCACATGAAAAATGGTAGAATCCAAGAGCATGGTGTACACATAAAATACAAACAATCAAACGATAGCCTGTTCCATGTTTACCAAAATGTAAGCGCTAATGGAACGGATCGCGAAACATCGCTTCGACGCAGTAATCACATCGAACACAAATTGCTGGTTGAAGGACAAAAACTCTGGGTTGATCCATATTTCAGTTTCCCAAGCAAAGATGGTTTACGCGACCAGGAAGTCGAGATCCTTATTGAAGTTCCTGCAGGTAAAAAACTGTATATCAACGGAATTGAACAACAACTAAACACCGTAGAGCGAAACGGAATCTTTTATGCTGATTCCCCGTTCGAAAGTTGGAACGATTAATTGAATTCAATACGAGTGGGACAAATTCAACATTTGTCCCACTTTCTTTATTGAAAACAACCATATTTCTTCGTTGCTTTTGACTATATTTGTGCATCAAATTTTTGCACGTTTATGGCATCTCACACACACCAAGAAGTAGATACAGCAGTAGATTTTCAAACTTTTCGTGATCAAGTCTTGAACGATTATCGTTTGGCTTGTTTGTCTCGTGAAAGTTCTTTACTCGGAAGAAAAGAAGTGCTTACCGGTAAAGCGAAGTTTGGAATCTTTGGTGATGGGAAGGAATTGGCACAGATCGCTCTTGCCAAGCAATTCCGTGACGGAGATTTTCGATCAGGTTATTACCGCGATCAAACCTTGATGATGGCCATTGGTCAGCTCGATGTTCGTCAATACTTCGCTGGTTTGTATGCACATACAGACGTTGCCGTAGAACCTCAATCTGCAGGTCGTCAAATGGGTGGACATTTCTCTACACGCAATTTGGACGAGAAAGGCAATTGGAAAGATTTGACAAAACAAAAGAATAGTTCATCAGATATTTCTCCAACGGCTGGACAAATGCCACGTCTATTGGGCTTGGCTCAAGCATCGAAAGTATATCGTGAGCACCCAACGCTGAAAGACTTGGAGGCATTTAAGAAATTCTCAAATAACGGGAATGAGGTGGCATTTGGAACCATTGGTGATGCTTCTACTTCTGAGGGACCATTCTGGGAAACGATCAATGCAGCCGGGGTACTTCAAGTACCGATGGTGATGTCTGTTTGGGATGACGGTTACGGAATTTCTGTTCCTCGTGAGCACCAAACAACAAAAGGAAGTATTTCAGAGGCTTTAAGTGGTATGCAACGTACTGACGAGAAGCCAGGTTATGAAATTTTCGTGACCAAAGGCTGGGATTACGCGCATTTGTGTGAAACTTATGAGAAAGCCGTAGAGCTTGCTCGTGAACAACATATTCCGGTTCTGGTTCACGTAAAAGAAGTGAATCAGCCACAAGGACACTCTACTTCGGGATCTCACGAACGTTACAAAAGCGAAGAACGTTTGAAATGGGAATCAGAATTCGATTGTATCGCCAAGTTCAAAGAATGGATCTTGAATTTCGAAGCTGATGGTCAGAAATTGGCTACAGAAGAAGAATTACAAGCCATTGCAGCTGAAGCTAAAAAGACGGTGAA
>CAYLJB010000158.1:0-4172 GCA_964383785.1 uncultured Fluviicola sp. | reverse complement strand
TGCCGGCGATACGTTTCATTTCATTATTCAACACAATTTGAGGCATTTGAAGCAAATGCACAATATTTTTCGGTAATTTATTGCAACTTTGTTGCGTTAATAGAAATCAATTATTAGTTTTACCAATAAAAAATGATCCCAGGAACATTTCAGGAATGGCGAAATTGTATTGAGAAAGGTTGTGGAATAGAGCTTACGACAACCTTTGTTACCGAACGACTTAGAATTCTTCAAGACAAAAAACATACAGAAACTAAGAACTTCCTGAGGCTATATGGTGAAGATCATTTGAAACAAGTAATTGATTGGTATAAACGTACATTATGAACAAGAAAAAGTTACCTGTAACCGTTCTAAGTGGATTTTTAGGAGCAGGTAAAACAACCCTTCTAAACCATGTGCTGCAGAACAAGCAAGGATTAAGAGTAGCTGTGATTGTCAACGATATGAGCGAAGTCAATATCGATGCGCGATTGGTGGAGCAACAGGGTGGTTTATCGCGTACTGAAGAGAAACTCGTTGAAATGAGCAACGGCTGTATTTGCTGCACATTACGTGAAGACTTGATGGTGGAAGTAGAAAAACTTGCTAACGAAAACAGATTCGATTATTTACTTATTGAAAGTACCGGAATTAGCGAACCGATTCCTGTAGCACAAACATTCTCCTTTATAGACGAAGAAAACGGCATTGATCTATCGCGATTCAGCTACATTGACACGATGGTAACTGTTGTAGATTGTTACAATTTCTTTCGCGACTTTGGAAGTCACGAGTTGCTGACAGACCGTGAACTAACCGATATTGAAGGCGATTATAGAACCATTGTTAATTTGCTTACCGATCAAATTGAGTTTGCAAATGTTATTATTCTGAATAAGACAGACTTGGTGAATGCCTCAACACTTGGATTACTTAAAGCCGCATTAAAAAAGTTAAATCCTTCAGCCAAAATTATCGACTCTTCATTTGGTAAAATTGATCCCAATCAAATTCTCAATACCGGGTTGTTCGATTTTGACGAAGCTCAAGAAACTGCCGGTTGGAAAAAGGAACTAGAGTCAGAACACCACACACCTGAAACTTTAGAGTATGGAATTGATTCGTTTGTTTTCAGAGATCAGGTCCCGTTCCATCCTGAGCGTTTGTGGGTCTATTTAAACGAAAAATATCCTAGTAATATCATTAGAGCCAAAGGTCTTTTTTGGCTAGCTTCAAGACCAAACGATGCAATAAACTTTTCTCAAGCCGGCGGATCTTCAAGAATTGAAACTGCCGGTGTATGGTGGGCAAGTATTCCATTCGCTGAACGAATCAATTATCCGAGTTATCAGGCGAACAAAGAGTATATCGATTCCAAATGGAGTAAAGAATGGGGAGATCGAACGAATGAACTCGTATTTATTGGTCAAGACATGGAAATCGAGCAAATCAAAGAAGAACTTAAATCATGTCAATTGAATGAACAAGAAATTAATGACTGGAAAATTGGGAAATCATACCACGATCCATTTCCAAAAGATGTGTAATAAAGCGTAGTTGGTGCAGCATAAGTAAGTTACACAAAAGGAGGGGCTCTATGAGTCCCTTTTTCTATTTCTCTCCCACCCCAAATTCGTCCATAAGTTCCAAGCCATAGTTGCGGATTTCATCAATGATCCGAATAGCTCTGTGACCTCGTTTCGTGATGGAATACTCAACTTTTGGGGGTACAACCGCAAATACTTCCCGGTGGATGAATCCCTCTTCTTCCAACTCTCTTAGTTGAGAGGTCAACATTTTATGCGTGATGTGCGGAATATCTTTTTTCAACTCACCGTAGCGCATGACCTTGTCTTTCAAGCGCCAAAGTATGGGCATTTTCCAGGTACCACCGATGCGATCCATGGCAAATTCCACGGGATTGTAGTACAGTTTGTTCTTGTATAAAAAATCAGGCATGGATCAAAAGTATTGAATTTACTGTTACTTTCTAAAAGGAAAGTATCTTTCCAATAAGTAAGTAAATTGTTCTGTATCTGTTGAATCCCGAAATTTATCGAAAGGAAAATCACAAAACGCATCACATGAAAATAGCAATCATAGGCTCCGGAAATGTTGGTGGAGCATTGGCACAAAAATGGATCAAAGCGGGACATCAAGTACTGATCGGAGCGCGCTTTCCGTTGAGCGAAAAATCCATTTCACTGGCTACCAAGATCGGTGAAGACCGCTTTACGTCAATCCAATCAGCTGTGAAACAATCTGAAATCATCTTGATTGCCACTCCGGCAATGATGGCAGTAGAAGTAGCAAAATCACTCGGTGATACAACTGGAAAAGTCATCATCGACACAGCAAACATCGTAATGGGCCGAGGACCTGAGGGCTACAACAACACAGCCGATGCAATCCTAGCCAATACTCAAACAGACAAGGTGATCAAGTGCTTCAATACTACAGGTTTCAATAACATGATCGATCCCAATTACAACGGTGAAGCGATCGATGTATTTATGGCGGGTAATGACTCTCAAGCGAAACAACAGGTAGCACAGTTGGCATTGGACGCCGGGTTTGCGGCTTGTTATGACGTTGGTGGTAATGATCGTTTCTTTCTCATGGAACAATTCGCATTTTTCTGGATCAATCTGGCTATGTTCCAGGGTCAAGGCCGAGAAATAGGGTTCAAACTACTTAAACGTTGATTTGAGAACAGCAATCGTAACAGGAGCAGCGAAAGGTTTGGGTCTGGCGTGGTGTCGCGTGCTGGCACAAAACGGATACCACGTGATCCTGACAGCGCGTGATTTCGATAAAGCTACCCACGCAGCACGTTCACTAGAAGCTGTCGGCTTATCTGTTCAACCGCACGCATTGGATGTATCCGATGAAAAATCCATTGCTGCTTTTGCCGCGTGGTTCAAAGCAAATTACACTGCCTTAGATCTCATGATCAATAATGCCGGGATCAATCCCAAAGATTATGCGGATAAAGAGAAAATGGCGCAGGCATTTCGACTGGATTCATTTGATCCAAGTGTAATGAATGAAGTGGTGAAGATCAATTGCTATGCGCCAATTCTTATGGTCAAACATTTTCGGAGTGCGTTACAAGGTGCCGAACACCCTGTAGTGATTCAGATTTCCTCGTGGCTTGGGTCTGTAAGCAATTTAAGTATCGGTGGACATTACGGTTATGTAGGAAGTAAAAATTTCTTGAACGTCTTGAATAAAAGTATGGCCAATGAAATTCGACCGGATGGGATCATTGCTATTGCTGTGAATCCGGGTTGGGTGCAAACAGATATGGGCGGGTCGAAAGCGCAATTCACGCCGGAAGAGGCAGTACAAAACATCCTCGAGAACGTGATCCAAAAGGCAACTCTTGAAAAATCTGGAAGTTTTTTGAATTACGACGGAACCGATCACCCGTGGTAAATCAGATTACTTACATCCAAAACAACCGTATTCTACCTTTCCTTTTGATTTGGTAGCATAACAATACAGCGTACCATCCAATTCAGCGATTAGGAGTTCCAGATAACCGTCGCGGTCGATATCTGCAACCATGACGCTGGCCTCTGCACCCTTTTTCAATTTGTATTGCTTGATCTCCTTTCCGTTAGTTTCAGCAATGAACAGGATTCCTTGTTCGGTAACACCGATGAGTTGCTGTTTCCCGGTACCCAATACATCAGCTACAACAGTGGTCGCAGAGATCGGACCTTCGGCTTTAACATAATTCGATTCAGCAGCACCACTCAGATAGGGAATTCCTGATTCTGTTTCAACCTCGATCAATTCCGGTCGCCAATCCACCGATACATTCCCGATCACTACGTGTTGATCTCTGGTCATTATCGGCGAATTGAAATAGCCGTAACCAAAATTGGCCACACCCATAACGGTACCCAGTGAGTCCACCACTTTGAATTCGCCGTAGCAATCCATCAAAGCAATGCGCATGCTGCCCTTTTCTCGATAAATAAATGGTGTATTATGAATTCCTGCACCACTTGGAACCATCCAGAGCACACGCCCCGTTTTGCCATCCAAAGCCCAGTGATAATCTCCATAGTGGAGCATTTTGAAACCGTCGATCTCATCGCTATTTGGTAAGCCGCGAATGGAAGAGATCACATCTTGCACACCGTCGCCATTGAGGTCAACCAACTTGGGAGCAGCATTTC
>CAYLJB010000157.1:0-4220 GCA_964383785.1 uncultured Fluviicola sp. | reverse complement strand
CAATAACAGGTTTTTCAAATTATATGTGGAACATACATTTATCTCATGAATTTGTTAGAGGAAAAAACGAATTAGCTTGACTGCATTTCGGGGTATTATTGAAGCTAAATTTGATATATTTAAACATTGAAAACTAAAAGCTACTCTCCGAATAAATTTAGTGTTGCAGGTTTACTGATCACACTGGGTATTATCTATGGAGATATCGGTACATCGCCTCTTTATGTTTTTAATGCGATTATAGGTTCTAAGACGATTGATGAAACAATTGTACTAGGTGGTTTTTCATGTGTGTTTTGGACCTTGGTGTTGATCACCACTTTCAAGTATGTTTATCTCGCGCTGAAAGCGGACAATCAAGGTGAAGGAGGAATTTTTGCGCTTTATGCATTGATCAAATCCCATCCGGCTAAATGGCCAATTGTCGCTACACTGATAGGTTGTTCAGCTTTGATTGCGGATGGCTTTATCACTCCACCAATCTCAATTTCTTCTGCTATTGAAGGATTAGACATCCTATTTCCGGAATTGCCTACGCTTCCAATTGTAGTTTCAATACTGATCTTGTTATTCGCTTTTCAGCAGTTTGGAACTTCGGTAGTAGGTGGCGTTTTTGGTCCGGTGATGCTCATTTGGTTTTCAACGATTGCTATCTTGGGATTGAACCAGCTGGTTCAGAACCCGGAAGTGTTTAAAGCTTTGAATCCATATTATGCCTACGATCTGCTTGCAAATTATCCTCAGGGATTTTGGGTCTTAGGAGCAGTTTTCCTTTGTTCAACAGGAGCAGAAGCTTTATATGCTGATCTTGGACATTGTGGTAAACAGAATATTCGGATCAGTTGGATTTTCGTTCTGGGGTGTTTGTTACTCAACTATGCAGGTCAAAGTGCTTGGGCTTTGGATCATGTCGGACAGAAACTAGGAAATTCAGGAGTATTCTATTCGCTCGTTCCAAAAAGCTATTTGCCTTTTGTGATCTTCATTGCAACAGCTGCTGCAATTATTGCTAGTCAGGCATTGATCAGTGGGTGTTTTACCTTGGTAAACGAAGCATTTAAATTGCGTTTGTGGATCAATCATAAGGTGCAATATCCCTCTCATTCCAAAGGTCAGGTTTATATTGGCTCAGTTAATTGGTTTTTAATGGCAGGATGTTTAACCGTTCTGTTTATCTTCAAAGAATCGAAAAATATGGAAGCGGCATACGGTTTATCAATCACGATCAATATGATCATGACCTCCATGTTATTGTTGCTCTATTTTCACCGAAAACAAGTGTCACTTTGGATGCTTGTGCTACTAGGTGCTTTGTTCTTCTCCACTGAATTGAGTTTCTTCATCTCGAATATCGTGAAGTTCTTCTACGGCGGTTGGTTTACTTTTATCATGGCGGTAGTGATCTTTACGACAGTTTATTTATTTCATCGAGCCAGAGATTTCCGAAATCAGCATTTTAAGAAGAAAGACCTGATGAACTATGCAGCTATGTTTGAGGAGATAATTGAGGATACTTCCATTCCAAAAGTCGCCACAAACCTGGTCTTTATGGCAAAAGGGGGTGAGGACGGTAAAGTGGATTCAAACATCATTTATTCCATTTTTCACCACAAGCCGAAACGGGCGGACGTTTATTGGTTTGTAAGTGTTGATATTCTGGATAATCCGCATAGTGAGGATAAGCTTTACAGTGTTAAAACGATTGTGCCTGGTAAGGTGTTCTACGTGAATCTGCAAGTTGGCTTTAAGGTGAAATACACCGTTCGCAACTTGTTTAAAAAGGTGGTTGAACACTTAGAAGAGAGTGGAGAGGTAAATGAGATCAGCCGCTTTAAATCGTTGAAAGATCATGATATTTATGCAGACTTTAAATTCATGTTCGTGAAATCCATGGTCCCTTCAGAAAACGAATTACGCCCGTTAAACAAATTGGCGATGACCACTTATGCGCGATTACATCGAATCAGCTACCCGGTGCATGAAGAATTCGGATTGGATACATCGAATGTTGAAGTTGAGATTGTTCCAATGAATATCAAATTGGATCCGGATCTCAAGTTAAAGCGAATTTGAGCAGCTACGATCCGCACAATTATGTGTTGAGTTTGTTAATTGGTAAACCAAGATGCCATGAACCGCAGTGAACTTTTGCCAGAAGTCTTTTATAACGAAGAAAAAATCACTAATGAACTGGAGCGTTTTCAGAATCAGTATCTGCGACCGATTCTCAAGTATCAGCATGATCATCTGTGCCTATTGACCCATTCGTTCCTCTTGCAATTCGATGTAAATTTTGATCAATTGACTTCTCAGAAGCGCAAGTTACAGATCGAAACGGCATTCAAGAAGGCCCAAAGTTTCAGGCAACAGATCATTGGCTTAGTGATTGCTTTATTAGAGAAGGAGCAATTGTCGTTCTATTTATCCAATCACACTGAATTGAACAAACGCATCTGGCTAATGGCAGAAAGGCGGGTAGTGGATGGTTTAACGGGATTGTGACCCGGCAGCAATTTCGGGGAATATTCATTGAACAATTTTAGTTTCTCTTTGTTTTCGCAAAAACGAGCATTATGAAACATTTACTTTTTTCCTTATTAATCGGATTTGCAACTTTTGCTAAAGCACAAACAAATGTGAGTGGTGGAATATTTACAAACACTACATGGACACTGGCTAATAGCCCTTACATCGTTACAGGGAACATCGTTGTTTTTCCAGGTAAAACACTCACGATAGAACCGGGTGTAGATGTGCAATTCGTTTCAGATACTACTGGATTCACTACCAACATGATCTATCTTGAAGTTCGGGGAACTCTGATCGCGAATGGAACAGCAACAAACAAAATCAGTTTTCGATCCACAACCAATGCCAGCAGAAATGATTGGTATGGCTTCAATGTGAAATCGAGTCAGGGAGGAACTTTTCAAGTATCGAATATCGATCTGAAAAATAGTATGTATGGTTTCATGGCCGATTCAAATCTGGGAAACAGCACCTTTGTATTTGATAATTGTTTATTTGAAAAGAACGTCTATGCGGTTCAAATGAATGCGCAGCTGGTTTACAATAATTGTAAGTTCATCGACAATTCTATTGGTCAGGCAGTGCAATATGTCAGCGGGTCGTTAACAGCCACCAATTGTGAGTTTCTAAATAACTTCTGTGGATTTACTATGGTTAATGGTTCGATCAATTTGTCGAATTGTCTATTCGAAGGCAATGAGAATGGCTTTATAGGGTCAAGTGGTAGTTTATCGAATTGTACATTTAGAAATAACACCTACGGGATCGGACAAGGTGGAAGCGTGCAAATGACGAATTGTACTTTTGAAAACAACGGTATCGGGGCACAATCGATTTCGTATTCTACTTTAACAAATTGTACTTTCGAAAACAATGGTAAAGCAGTAGAAATAGGCGATAATTGTACCTTGAATGGCAACAACATCGTGAACAATCAGAGCGGTGTAACGGTAGTTGCGAATAACATGCAAACGATTTCTTTTCAAGGAAACACGGTGTGTGGGAACGTAGTTTACAACTTGGAAAATCAAACCGACAAGAATTTTCAGGTGAACGACATCTGCTTCTGTACCACCGATTCTACCGAAATTGAAAACAAGATCTTTGATGGTTACGACGATATCACCAAAGGATTGGTAAACTACTCGATCTATGACGATTCCTGCGACCAGGTGTTGGTTTCTGTGATCAAAGTAGACTTGGGAGGTTCAACTGCATCCTTGACCGAAGAAGAAATGCCGCAATTGGCTTTCGATATGGAACACAAACGATTATTCATCGCAGATGTTAAAGGCGAAGTTGCCATTTCAATCTACAACACACTGGGTGCACGCCTAGCAGAAGTGAGCTTGAACGAGAACAACAATTCCGTAATACTGGATCTTCCAGCTGGAATGTTCATCGCTGCGATCGAGGGACAAACACTTGTCCAGCCTTTCAAGTTTCAAATCGTAAATTGATTAACGATATCACTACAGAAAGCCAATGTTCACGCATTGGCTTTTTTGGTTTATTGCATTCTAATCACCCAACCTTCAGCATTTCACCCAAGTATTTTGATTCCACGCCCCACAAGATGTCCCAAAATACTTTCATGCGGGCAAAGCGTTCGCGGAATTTGGTGCGGAAACCTCTGGATGTCGTTACGTCTTTGGCATTGAACCCGTAAACGGTCATCCCGAAATGCTCGC
>CAYLJB010000156.1:0-4336 GCA_964383785.1 uncultured Fluviicola sp. | reverse complement strand
GACCTTCTGAAGATTCCATGCCGTTATCATCATTAATTGCGATTGCTGCCGCTCCTGTAGTGGTGAATTGTAAGGTAGAGCTCCACGCGCTACTTTCATTACCATTCGGGCAGAAGGTCTTCGCCTGGAAGTCATACTGCGTATTCGCTGTTAAGCCATTAAGTACGCGAGTCGTTCCTGTTCCACTTAGTGTTCCGCAAGAGATCCATGTTGATGACGCACTTGCTTTGTAGCGGAATTCATACCATGCAGCTCCCGAGATTGCCGGCCACGTGATCGTAGCAGACGTATTGCTCACAGATGCTACAGTCAACACAGGTGCTGTTTCGCAATCTTCATCTCCGGCAGTTTCAAATGTCGTAGTTGAACTCCAGTTACTTGGCGTACCATTTGAACAGTACGTTCTTGCCTGTATGATATAGTTGGCATCCGCTATGAGACCTGAAATAGTCTTCGAAGTAGCAGTACCGGATGCTGTTCCACCGTTTGTCCATGTACCCGCACTATTTTCTTTGTAGCGGAACTCATACCAACCAGCCCCTTGAACAGCCGGCCACGTTACAGTAACCGCAGCACTTGTTACAGAACTTACCGTTAAGGCCGGTGGCAGATCACAACCGCTTTGGCCAGTAGTAGTTGCAGTAACTGTAGTAGACCACGCACTCGCCACATTGTTCGGACAGTAGGTTCTTCCACGGAAATCATACGATGTATTCGGATTCAAACCGGATACGGTACGTGTTGTTCCAGTGCCTGTTAATGTACCCGCACTCAACCAGTTCGATGAATTCGATGCTTTATATTGGAACTCGAACCAAGCCGCACCAGTTACTGCAGGCCATGATAAGGTCACGGAACTTGATGTAGACGATGGCGCACTGAACACCATCGGCGATCCACATCCTGCTGATACTGTACTAAAGATCACAGAAGAACTCCAAGCTCCAAACCCATCACTTGAACAAACACGTCTGATTTGGAATTCATATTGTGTTCCTGGTGACAAAGTGTTGTACAATTTCGAAGTAGCCAAATAGCCCGCTGTACCTCCATCTATCCAAGTACTTGAAGCGGTAGCTTTGTAGCGGAACTGATAATAACCTGTTGATGGGTTTGGCGAAATTGCAGTCCATGTTAGCGTTGCATTCGTTGCAGAGATGTTACCTGCCGCCAAACTATTCACCAGCACACCTTCGCATGATGATTGTGTGGTTACATAATAGGTAGCTCCACTCACATTTTGAACCAAACGAGTCAACTGCCAATGAGTGCCATTCCAAGTTAAGTTGTTTCCTAAGGAAGCCGACACCGTGAAACCACTTGAAGTAACGGTGATCAAGCGGATGTATGGCTTATTCGGATCCGAATTGTTTCCGGAAGTTGGCAAGTCCATAGAACCGTAGTTGTTCGCGTTGTAATCATCGAAATCTTCTTGAGTGAAGTAGAATGTCAAGGTACGTTGACCATCAGATGCCGTTGTAGAAGTATAGCTTCTGCGCACATATTTCCAGCCGGCTGCATTCGTAGATTCCATCGTTGGAACAACTCTGCAGGTCATTGTTGTATTTCCAGGTACATTTCCACCTGAAGGATCCGTCGTGCGTCCGATAGCAACACAATTTGCTGTGTATTCTTGCATCGTTCCATCTGCATGGTTTACCACACTTGAAACATACGTACCAGGTGTATTCGTAGGAACGAGAGCATTCACCGTCATCGTAACACCATTACTTGTAGCCGGCGAACCAGCCAAACAAGGCGTTGCATTACTTGTCAATTGACACGTGATCACATCTCCGTTTACGAAATCCGTTCCTGCAATACCTGAGTAAGTGGCTCCGGATGCCCCTGCAATTGCAGTTCCATTCTTGAGCCATTCATATGTGGGTGCCGTACCTCCATTTGTTGGTGTAGCAGTGAAAGTAGCACTCATCCCTGAACACAATGTCGAATTGTTAGCAGCTAGCGAAACACTGGCATTAAGTAACGGTAAAATCGTTACCACAGCATTTGCTGAAGCACTACATCCAACAGAATTTGTCGTTGTCACAGTATATGTCTGCGTTGCCGATGGCAAGGCAAACAAACTCGTAGCATTTCCACCAGTGTAAGGCGGTTGTGGACCAGTGCCGTCTGGATCCAAACCTGAGCTAGGCGTCCACACAAAAGAAGGTAAGGAGTATGTAATCGAGATAGACCAAGACACCAAATTACCCAAATCAGCAGCTACATCATCATAAGCTTCAATAACCCAATTACCATTTGTTGTACCAAATAGATCTGAAAATGTTGAAGTAAGCGAATTACTGAAATTTCCTCCTATCAGATTTGCAGCAGCAGTCGCATTCGCCCTAAAAGTTCCCGTTATTGGTGTACCGCTTGTACTCAAAACGGCAGCCGACGTGTTAGAGGAAATTACAACATTATTATACGAACCGCTACCTGATGGTCCTTGGTCCGCTGCAAGTGCAATTCTCCTTCCATTTGGTGCCCGTAATACTACTTCTGCATCATTCAACCATGCATGATTCAACGAAAACGTAACATCCACTTGTGTTATTGAAGCATTGGCCGGAATACCTGAAATTGAAATCGCGTTTGACACGCCTACCGCACTATTATCCGGGATTGCCAAATTAATTGTCCCGGAGTTACCGCTTATTGTGGCAGATTGACCAGGAACACCTCCAATTCCTCCGGATGCTGTCAACAGCACCGGATTGTCATTTGCACATATAGAAATAGCACTCGGAGTAATTGTAACCGGAGTTGGCGAGGGGTTAATGGTTATAGGAGAAGAAACAAATACCACATTATTCGGACCAGCTGTCACACCACAAGCTGTAGAATTATTCGCAAACCAAAAACATCCTTCACGAACTACATCAAAGGATAAATTATTTGAGCCTGCCGTTGTGGGAGCTGTAACCGTCAAATTAAAGGTTTGTGTTGCACCAGGAGCCAAATTCTGAGCATCAACGCGCACAAAGTAATCAGATTCCGCATTCCATTTAACACCAATGTTGTAATCAGCAGGACCATCTGCCCATGACTGAGTCCCGGCATTCGTTACGGTTACCGACACATTTCTTGTTTCGCCTGCACACCAAACTGAAGACCCACTATTCATTGACACCCAATTTGTTTTGAATTGGGAAGTTGTAAATGTAATTGACCAACCTCCGTTGAGACAGCCGGCATCGCCAACCGCGTCATCAATCACGCGCAACGTCCAAGTACCATTAGGGTTACCTGTAAGTTGATTCATACTCGAAATAGTTGGTGCTCCATCTGGCCATGTATCAGGAGTTTCAAAGCCGGTTGGAGAAACATTCCCACTTGCAGTTGGTGGCGCACCATCATTTAAAACAGTTCCACCCTGAACAAAGGTGTAATTTCTGTTTCCATTTCCGGGATTGTTACCACCACAGTCAGACATCAGAACAAGTCGTTGACCGGTCGGACTGATCAACATGATGTCCAAGTCATCATACCACGAGTGGCTGATGTTTGGAATTGTGACTGAAATGGTGGAAATTGAAGTAGGTTGTCCTGTGACAGATATCGTCGAGCTTACACCGGATGTGTTTCCGTCTGTAGGACAAAGATTTGAGGTGTTACTGAAGGTTGATTGACCAAAGTGTGTACCAATTGAAAAGACAGATCCTGTCAATAGGGCCACACGAATCAATCGTTGTAGCATAAGATAAGTGTATTAAAACCTAAAATTCAGTATTCAGCCGCAAATCTAAGAAGAACTTGACGTTTTACAAAAAGTTTAGCAACACGATGTTTAAATCCGTGCTCCCATCGAAAATTAATTTCATTCATATGAACAATCAAAAAAAATGGCGGAAATCACTTTCCGCCATTTCAATCGAAATATAAATTACTTAGTTTTTCTGAACACGTGCTCGGTGGATCAATGCTCCGTTCTGATACAACTCCACGTTGTACATTCCGGTCATCATCTCACCCATCGATAGTGGAATGGTTGTCAATCCACCTTCTGTTAATGTCTGAGCTTCTTGTACCAAGCGACCGCTCATATCAAACACACGCACTACTAATGTTTCGTTTGCTTGTTCAATGATCACTTGTACGTTTACTAAATCATCTGTTGGATTCGGGAATACATTCACCGCCACTCCGGACGCTTCATTGATGGCCATTTCTTTTGTAGATTGACCTTCTGAAGATTCCATGCCGTTATCATCATTAATTGCGATTGCTGCCGCTCCGGTAGTTGTAAACTGACGGGTTGCGCTCCATGCACTGCTCGGATTACCGTTTGCACAGAAAGTTCTTGCCTGGAAGTCATACTGTGTATTTGCAG
>CAYLJB010000155.1:0-4382 GCA_964383785.1 uncultured Fluviicola sp. | reverse complement strand
GGAATTGAACCACCGACACATGGATTTTCAGTCCATTGCTCTACCACTGAGCTACTTGAACAAAATTTTAAAAAATATTCATATTTATGAACGAGAATGACGGGAGTTGAACCCGCGACCTTTAACGTGACAGGTTATCACTCTAACCACTGAGCTACATCCTCTTCAAAGTTAATATTTAATATAAAATATTAAAATCTTTTTGTACAATACTAAAATTATCAAAATATTTAAATGAAACTTCTTTTAACACATTTAAATTTTGATCTTCAGAAAACAAAAAATTATGTGAAAATGACAAATTCAAAAAAATATACTGCTTAAAATTAAATGCAATAAAAACTCTTTTTTTTAAATAAAGATATAAAAATATTTTTTCAAAAATTTCCAAAGAAAACATAAAATTAGCAAATAAAGGAAATTTCATCAAATTAATAGAAAAAAAATTTACTAAAAAAAAATTTCGAAAATTTGATTTTGAAATAAATTTTTTAACCTCAAAAAGACTTTTTTTTCTATTTAAAAAAATTAAATGACTTTCAAAAACAAAAAAATATTGTTTTTTTAATAAAAAAGAAATTTCAGACGTTAATAAATAAATAAAAATTTTTTTTGAATAAATCATATTATAAAAAAAAAGTAAGAATGCGTGTTTTTACAGGCAAACGAATTTGTGCTAATTTTAACGCTTTTAAAGCATAAGCTAAAGAATTTGTTTGAATTTCACATAAAACAACACCAGGTTTTGCATTAAAAACCCAATGATCTACATTACCTTTTCCTTTTCCCATTCGAATTTCTAAAGGTTTTTTACTAATTGGATGATATGGAAACATTTTTAATGTAATACGACCTAATCGTTTCATTATTTTATTTATCGCAAAAAACATTGAATTAATTTGATTCGATTTAATTCGACCACAAGATAAACAAACTAATTTAACACGTCGAAATTTAAAATGTTTAAACGTAAGTAGATTATTTAAATTCTTAAAAGTTCCTTTTTGATGTTTTTTATACTTAAAAAATCTTGGTGAAAATAACATATTTACTTTTTAAAATTTTTCTTTTTTAAAAAAAAGCGTTGATTTTTCTCTTTTAATTTTAAATTTTTTTTTCTTTGTTGATTTAAGCGTGCTTTTTCAACTCTCTTTTTTTTTAAAAAGTATCTTAAAAAAAGAATATTTTTTGAAATTTTTTTAAGTTTTAAAAGTCGAAAAGATTGTTTTTGAATTTTTTTATTTTTTAAAAAAAAAATCTTTTTTCTTTTTTTAAATAAAAATAAAAATTTAATATTTTTTTTACTAAAATTAATTTTTTTTAAAAAAGTATGTCGTGCTTTTTTTATTTTTTGAAAAAAAAATAGAGCTTTTTTTCTTCTTTTTAAAAATTTTTGACATTTTAATTTAAATAACCAATATTTATTATTTTTACGAAATAATTTTTTTTTAAAAAAAAAATACTTCTTATATTTATAAAATTTTAACCGTTTTACAATTTCTATACTAAGTAAATTTTGTAATGCATTAGAAGATTGATATACCCATAATTTAAATCCATAAGTTCCATAAATAGTAAAAACATCAATTTTAGAAGATTCAATGTTTTTATCAAAAGTATTTATAGGAATAGAACCAAACTTAAAAGCAACAGAGTTTGCACGTAACTTTCCTTTTAACTTTCCAGAAATTTTAAATTTAACTCCAATAATTTTTCTATAAAATGAATAATATTTATATCGCTTTATCAATAAAGTAAAAAAAACTCGAATAAATTTAAAAAACTTTGCATGCTTTCCTTTATGTAAACGTTCAAAAATTTCTGCAAACATAAGAAGAAAGCAATCAATATTAACATGCCCTAATTGAAATAAAACCGTAATTTTTAAAAAATCATAATATAAAAAAATATGACGCTCAAATAAAGTTTTTTTAAAATATTTTAATTTTTTTTTCAAAAATTTAAAAAAAAAAGGAACAATTAGTAATTTATTTAAAAGAGAAAATTTTACCAAAATTTGATTACAATTAAAATCTTTTTTTATATTTTTTAATAAAAAATTTAAAAGTTCAATATTAATTGAAGAAATTATTTTATTCTTTTTTAATTTTTGTTTTCGTAAACTAAGCAAACGTTTTTTTCGAAAAAAAACAGTAAAATTAAATATTAAATTTGAGCTATTAACTATTAAAGAAAAATCAGTTGTTAATATATTTTTTTTATATAATAATTGTTGAAAAAAACTTGAAAATTGATAACTTAATAAAAACACTTGAACATCATTTGAAGCTAAAATTGTTGAATTATGTATTAAATTTTTTTGTTTAAGCATATCTTAAATTTTTTTTTTTTTTTTTTTTTTTTATTTTTAACATGATAAAAAATATTTTCTTTTATTTTTCTACTAAATGAAAATTCTCCAAATTTATACCCTAATTTTTCACGAGTTATTTTAACCGAAACAAATAATTTTCCATTATAAATCAAAACTGTTTTCCCTAAAAATTCTTCAGTAATAATTGAATTACGACTCCAAATATATTTTTGAGCAACATTTCCTTCATTTAATATATTGCTATAATTTGAATTAATATAAAAACCTTTCCATTTAGATCTGCTCATACTTTTTTTTTTTTACTGTTGGTTTTCCTTTCGTTGGAATTCCCCATGGTGTTACCGACGGCATACCACCATTTGTACGCCCTCCATGTGGATGATCAACAGGATTCATTGCAATTCCACGAACTGTAGGTCGTTTTCCTTTTAAACGATTACGACCTGCTTTTCCAATTATAGTTGATTTATATAAAGAATTATTAATAACACCTAAAGTAGCAATATTCATTTTATCTACCCAAATAATTTGTCCCGAAGGTAAACGAATTTTACATAATTTATTATTAGTTTGTTTTTCAAGTAATTGACAAAATGTACCTGCAGCTGTAGCATAAGTAAGTTTATTGTTAATTGTTAATGAATGTAAAATACTTCCAACTGGAAAATTTAACAAATTAGATTTATAACCTAAATAAAAATCATTTAAATTTTCAGTTGCAATAATTAGTGAACCAGGATACGTATTAAATGTGGAACGAATTTTAAAAAATTTTCGAATTATTAAATCAAAAACAATAGAAATAAAAGTATTATGAAAAGCACTGTACATTTGAGCAACAATAACACCAAAAAAACAACGATTCAAATTTAATAAATGCAACTTTTTTTTACAACCACCACCTTTATGACGAACAGTAATATGGCCTGTTTGAGAGCTTCGTCCTACTTTAAATTTTTTTAAGACAAATAAATTTTTTAATAAATAATTATTTTTTAATAATAAATTTTTTTTTAAATTAATTTGATGTCTAAGACTACTTGTACAAGTGATTACTTTTTTTAACACAATTAGAATTATATAAAATAAAAGTTTTAATAATCTTTATTTTAATTACAGTTTCAATAAATTCTTAATTTTATTTAAAAATTTGTCTTGATAAAGATTTTTTATGATTTGTTTTTAATGCACGACAACCATTAAAACATTTTTTTAAGTTTAAATTAATAAGATTAAATTTTTTTTTTTTAAAAAATTTTAATACATATCTAAATATTTTAGAACGATTACTTATTGGCGCTGAAATATTTAAAATTGCATTACGATAATATGGCATTTTTTGATTCTTTTTTAAAATATCAATGTGAGTTTTTCTCACTAAAGAAATAAAAAAATTTATCATACGTCGACTAGTATATTTTAATTTTTTTTTTGTAGAGTGTAAATTATATTTACCTGTTGAACATCGCAATAAAAAATATTTTCGATAAATATCTACTTCTGTACAAAAAATATTATTTTTTCGAATATTAATATTAAATTTAATCCGAAATTTAAATTTTAACGAATCATATAATAATAAAAAAAACTCAAAAAAAAAAGGATTTTTTTTATCTAAACGTAAGAAACGTTTTTGTGTTTTTGATAACACTTTAATTTTTATTTTTTTTAAACCATTAACAGCTAATGATTCAAATGTTTTGGTCGATAATTTTTTTTTAATAACAAAAAGTCTTGCTTGATTTTGTAAAAAATAATTAATAAATGTCATAATTAAGTTAATAAAGGAACTTTTGTTTTTAAATTTTTTCGAGTTTTTCCATTTGTATGAGTACGTTGACCACGAATAGGATAACGAAGTGTGTATCTTAAACTAGTATAATTTTTTATTTTTTCAATAATAAATTTTCGAGTTGTAATAAGTTTCATTTTTAAAGTTCGTCGAAAAGTTAATTCGTCGATTAAAATACGAATTTTATTAAAAAATTCTTGTTTAAGTTTTACACTTCGCAATCGAACGTTAATACCATAATAGTTAAAAAATTCT
>CAYLJB010000154.1:0-4537 GCA_964383785.1 uncultured Fluviicola sp. | reverse complement strand
CGACTTTTTTTAGCTTTTGTTCCATCATCAACCCTAACAGGCTGATTTGAGACGCGTTGGGGAATGAAAAAAAGAGGTAGAGCTTAAGCCCTACCTCTTAATGATCTTTAAAATGTACTTATTGTTGACGAATCTTAGTTACCTTAAACTCTGTACGACGATTCTGCTGATGTTCTTCTTCAGTACACTGAACACCGTTCTTACATTGGTTTACCAAGACTTTTTCACCATAACCTTTATATGTCAAACGGGACGGATCAATTCCTTGAGAGATCAAGTACTGTACAGCGGCATGTGCGCGTTTATCTGATAGCACCAAGTTATATTGATCGTTTCCACGAGCATCGGTATGAGAACCCATCTCGATTTCAATGGTTGGGTTATCCTTTAATATACGTACCAACTTATCCAATTCGATGGCTGCGTCAGGACGAATATCCCATTTATCAAAATCATAATAGATATTCTCCAAAACAATCGGTTTATTGATTACAATTGGTTCAACCCAGAAATCCGCAAAGAAATCTTGGGAGTACTTCAATCCAACTGTCGACAATTCATCGGTTTGAGAGAAGCAACCAAACTTGGTACAATATAAATCGTAATCCATCTCAGGATCCAATTTCACTTGGAACTTACCCTCTTTATCAGAAATGACATTCACTACCTTATTCAGTTTTGCAATAGTTAGTTCCACTGTCACCCCTTCTACCGGTTTGTTCGTTCCTTTTTCACGCGCAGTTCCATATAATATAAATGTCGGTGGATTCTTTTCAAACGAATACATCTTATCTGTTTTCGTACGTGAAGAAGACACAAACCCTGTTTTGTTATCTTTATTGAAAGAGAATGCAAAATCATCTTTAGATGAATTCAACGGCACATTCAAGTTTTCTGGCGTAGCCCATTTCTCTCCATTGAAATAAGTCAAGAATACATCCAGACCTCCCATTGAATTGTGCGCATCCGATGAAAAATACAAGGCCCCATCAGTATGTACATACGGGAACATGTCATTGCCTTTGGTATTGACAACAGCCCCTAGGTTTTGAGGTTGCGACCACCCGTTTTCAGTCCAAACACATTTATAGATATCCGTACCTCCATAACCTCCCGGCATATCAGAGACAAAGTACAATTCCTTGCCGTCTGCAGAAAGACTAGGATGTCCACAACTATAGTCATCGCTATTGAAAGGGAAATCTTCTAAATTCTTCCACTTTCCATCAATAAGAGTGGCTTTGAATATTTTAAGATTATTCTCATTCTCGTCATTCAACTCCATCTTTCGCTTGAAATAGTTGCTTCGCGTGAAATAAACCGTGTTTCCATCTGCTGAAAACGATGCCGGCCCTTCATGAAACGGCCCGTTGATATCACCTTGAAGCAAGTGTGGTGTTAACCATTCGCCATTTGGATCTTTTTCCATTTGATATAAATCCAGATAAGAGTGACCTGTCCAGGCTGTCATTTTTCGACCATAAAACACTTCTTTATCCGCTGTAAAAACAGCACCATTCTGGTATTCAACAATACTGAATGTATTGGCAAACTGATCTTCCAGAATTGGCTTCAAGGTGAACAATGTTGTATCACGGTAACGGTCCTTAACAGATCTACACGAACTCAGCAACATTTGAGCCACCTTATCATTTGGATAAACCAATAGATACTTCTCAAATTGCGAAATGGCATCCAAATGCTTCCCATTACTCATCAACGTTTTCCCATAATTAAAGAACACGATTGCTGGCACAGAATTGTGTTTTACTGTATGCGCATACTTCAATTCTGCGGAATCCATGTTGCCAACTTTGAAGTAAGACTCAGCCAAATTTACCTCAGTTGAAATCTTATGTGTCTTTTTAACGACCTTTTCATAATGATGTATCGCTTCTTGATAAGCAAGTGCTTCGTAACTTCTATCTCCCTGAACTTCATGGAAATTTGTACAGGCAGCCAACATTAAAGTTGTTGCTCCAGCTAAAAATATCTTAAACTTTATTGCCTTCATGTTTTTATCAATTAGAAATAGCGTGGAGTTTTCACTTTAATCAAATCTTTACCAAAATCAACCCCGATCATGATCTCATGAGATCCGTGAGAATAATTTCGAATGTCTGAAGTCGTCATGTCGTAAGCATAGCCAATTCTGAAATAATTGTTTGCCTGGTATTCAACCATGAACACGACTGCGTCATTGGTTCTATATGACACACCTGCAGAAATCATGTCCTTATAATATGCAGTAAGATTGATGTCAGCTTCCAAAGGAGCATTCGCAACATACTTCAACAAAGTAGAGGGCTTTAATTTCACCATTGGAGAAACTTCAAAAACATACCCACCGGTCAACACGTAATGTCTGCGCAAAAATGAAGATTTAGTCAGATCAAAATTGAAATTGTAATCATTTTGATAAGCAAACAATGTTGGGATCGAAATTCCCACATAATGTTTCTCTCCATAATGATAAGCACCAACGCCAAAACTCGGCACGTATTTACCATTGATGTTGTTTGCAAAAACAACATCCTGCTCATCCCAAACTAGCAAGTCTTCTACCCGAGCATTGAATTGTGAGAGACTCGCGTTTATTCCTAAGGATAGCTTCGAATTGGCAGAAGTTCTCAATTGATATGAATAGTTCGCTGTGATCTTGTTATGCGTGCTCACACCAATTTTATCATACATAAAGCTAAATCCTAAACCCATGTTTTTTGAAGCAATCGGACCATCTACCGCCAGAATCGTCGTTTCCGGAGCGCCATCCATAGCGACCCATTGATTTCGATAGGTAAACGTTGACGACCAATATTTGTGAGAACCGGCATATGCTGGATTTAAAAACAATCCATTAAACATGTACTGACTCAACATGGCATCTTGTTGTGACCAGAGCTGACTCCCGATCAGCATTCCCAGCAACACGATAATTATCTTTTTCATCTTTTCTTTTTTTAGATGCTAATTATTTTCTTCTCATGTCTACGTAACCTTGTAAAACAACCTCTTTACCAGCAACCATGGCTTTTAAGATCACGAAGTAAGTTGCATCTGGCAAGGCTTCGCCTGCATTGTTTTCACCATACCAATCATCCACATAACCATCTTTCTGGTAAACGATATTACCCCAACGGTTAAACACAGTGATGTTGTTGTCTGGATAGCTCTTGATTCCGTGAACCACGAAGAAGTCATTTTCTCCATCAGCGTTCGGCGAGAAACCTTGAGGCATTTCTAAAATATCCGGCTGCGTTAGCGTTACTGTAATCGTAGAAACACAATTATTGTGATCTGTAATTACTACTAAATACTCTCCTGCCGCCAATTGATCTACGAATGCGGTAGTATCTCCATTAGACCAATAGTATGAGTACGGTGCTACACCACCTGCAACTGACGCCGCAATGTAACCATCTGTTCCTCCGTTGCTACTTACATTATAACCTTCCAGGTAAGAAGAAAGCGAAACATCGATCGTTAAAGTATCCGGCTGATTGATAATGCCTGTAAGGCTTGCTGTACAACCAAAAACGTCGGTGATCAACACATCATAACTTCCTGCAGTCAAGCCTTCCACATGAGCTGTTGTTGCACCATTGGACCAGCTATAAGAATATGGTTCGTTTCCGTTTGAAACCAGAACAGTCAATTCTCCATTTTCACCACCATAACATGAAACATCTTTAGCAAGTAATGAAGCTGTTAAGTTAACTTCAGGTAACACCTCTCCAGTGTATGTAACCTGACATCCTTGAGCATCCATTACATCCAAAGTGTAAGTTCCAGCTGGAACATTGTTCAAGTTCTGTCCTGCTCCGCCATTTGACCAGCTGTAGTTATATGGTGTAGTACCACCAGTAACCAAAGTCTGAATGGAACCGTTAGCCGCATTACAAGTTGCTCCATAAACCACTGCTTGAATCGTCAATGTATCCGGTTGCGTAATTGTTGCTGAGAAATCGATCACACAGCCATTCCCGTCCGTCAAATTCAATACATAAGCACCAGTATCCAATCCATTCAAGTCTTCTGTGGTTTGTCCACTTGACCAGTTGTAATCATAAGGCAAAGTACCCCCACCTACAGTTATTTGGATTCCACCGTTTTGCAGATTGTAGCAACTAACGTTATCCACCAATCCGTCAAGTGTCAATGCCGTTGGTTGTGTGATTACAGCAGTATCAGCTGTTGTACAACCATTATTATCTGTTACGCTAACAGTGTACGTTCCCGGTGTCAAACCAGAAAGATCTTCTGAAGTTTGACCATTACTCCAGTTGGTCTGATAAGGACTTGCCCCATTTGCCAGAGTCAGATCAATCGTCCCATCCCCGAATCCGAAGCAAGAAACATTTTCCACACTTGTACTAGAAACTGGTATTGGGTAGATACGCACAGTGAATGAGCATGTAGCCGTATTTCCATGAACATCTGTAACTTGGAAAATATTCGTGGTTAACCCAACCGGGAACACGCTTCCGGAAGGTAAACCGGCAGTTTGAATGATCGTATCAATACCACAGTTATCGCT
>CAYLJB010000153.1:0-4665 GCA_964383785.1 uncultured Fluviicola sp. | reverse complement strand
GAACTTTGCCAGCAAACCTGTTTACAAAACAACCTTATCGATCTACGATTGCTACGATCTGAAACGCTACGATCGTTCTCAGGCGCGTGAATTGCTGGGAATTAGGGCAAAAAAAGTCATTCTCTTTTTCGGATTGATCCGTCCTTACAAAGGCTTGGACCAATTGCTGCGCACTTTTAAACGCTTGTTGGAAACCGATCCGGATCAATTGCTTTTGGTGGTTGGAGAATGTTACGAGAATCTGGATAAATACACCGATCTAATCAACGAACTGGGCTTGACTGGAAAAGTGCAAATGCATAATCGTTTCATCCCGAACGAAGAGATCGAACCTTACTTCAAAGCAGCGGATCTGGTATGTTTGCCGTACTATTCCGGAACACAAAGTGGCATTCTGATGATGGCCTACGGCTTTAAAATTCCGGTTGTTGCAACGAATGTGGGCGGAATCTCCGAATTGATCGTTCCTGAAAAGACCGGTATCATCGTTCCGAACAATGATCCTAAAGAATTGGAAACTGGTATCAACCGCGTATTCGAACTGCAACAAGGAATTGATTTTGCCGAACAAATTACTACCTTCACAGGCGAATTGGGCTATGCAGGCATGGCCACATTCCTGCAAGATATCCGTAAGTAATGACTGAAAAGATCCTCGTAATAAAAATTGGTGCCACTGGAGACGTGATCCGCACTACCACCCTATTACACTTGTTTCCGAATGCTGCGATCACTTGGATCACGGCCTCGTACAACAAACTGATCTTACCTCAGAATCATCCGGCTTTGCAACGCATTGTTGCTATTGAAGACATTGCTGCAAGTGGCCTACTTGATGAACATTTCGACCGCATCATCTCTTTGGACGACGATATGAAATGTGCTTCCTTGGCTAGTTCCATTTCTCACGACAAACTATTCGGTGCTTACGTTGCCGATGGAAAAGTGCTTTACACCGAAGATGCCAATGAATGGTTCGATATGGGTCTTTCATCCCGCTTTGGAAAAGCACGTGCCGATGAATTGAAATGGGAAAACACCCATTCGTTTCAGGACATTTTGTTCCGTATGCTGGGTCACCAGTTCAACAACCATCCGTATTTTCTGTTTGAAGACATACACCGCGAACGCAAACCTTTACGCATCGGAATTGAGAATCGCTCGGGAAATCGCTGGCCAACCAAGATCTGGCATCGCTACGCTGAATTGGGTGAATTGCTGAAAAATGAAGGATACGACGTTGTGTTCTTCCAGGATCGCGACACCTTGAAGGAATACATGGAAGACATTGCCGAATGTTCCTTGATGATCAGTGGTGACACCTTGGGAATGCACATTGCTTTAGCCTTGAACATTCCATGTGTGACTGTTTTCACCTGTACTTCAGCTGTTGAAATCCATGGCTACGAATTGATGGAAAAGATCGTTTCTCCAGAATTGAAGAAGGCGTATTACAAGAATGAATATGTTCCGGAAGCTGTAGAATCCATTCCAATGGAAGCGTTCGTGCAGGCCGTTCACAAGCAATTACCGCTTAACAATTAGCTCAAAGGGCCGCGTTGTGCAGTCCTCCGGTATGAATAAAAACAACTTTCCCGGGATCTTCAGACTTTTGGATGAAATCCAGACAAGCTAAGAGCGCCTTTCCGGTATATACGTAATCCAAAGGGACATCTAAATTCGTTTGCAGCAATCGTAACCTCTCTTTTATGTCCCCGTCTGCTTTCCCGTATCCGCCAAAATGAAAATTGTCGTGAATGACCAATTGTTTCATCTTCTGGTCCACCATTTCGCCATCGAGGTAGAATTGCCATAAGAGTTCCCGAATAGCTGTGGCAGTATCAAATCCTTTCAAAACAGGTATTGCATGAAGATAGGCTTCATCAGGCAATCCTGCCAACAATCCGGCTGCAGTGGTTCCGGTTCCCAAGGCCACAAAAACATGATCGGCGTCTGAAGGCAATTCCTCCCACATTTTTTGACAACCCAACATGCCATAGAATCCATGTCCGCCTTCTGCCACTAACAAATGGTCCGGATAACGCTCCTTCCAACCTTCAATTGCCAAAGGTTCATTCCGCTCAGAATAAGTCGTTCTGTCAATAAACTGCAACTCCATGCCGAGTTCTGCGCAGCGCTTTAAATTCGTATTGCTTTCCGGATGCAATTCTTCTCCGCGTACGACACCAATTGCGTGTAATCCCGCTTTGTTACAAGCTGCAGCTGTTGCAAGTAAATGATTGGAATACGCGCCACCAAAAGTCAGGATGCCTTTACGCTGCTGAAATGTTGCCAATTCGATGTTGTACAATAATTTTCGCCACTTGTTTCCAGACACTTCCGAATCGATCAGGTCGTCCCGTTTCACGAGCAACTGAACATTCTTGCCGATCACTTGTTCCAAAGAGACAGTTTGCAAGACAGCAACTGAAGTATCATACAAATTCATAAAACAACGTATTTTTGCACCATGTTTGACGAACGACCATTACCCAAAAATAACGGTTTGGAACCGGATGACTTCTATTTCAGTCCGGAAGGGTTTATCGTTTTCACTGAGAAATATCATTTGAAACGCGGTTATTGCTGCAAAAGCGGCTGTAAGCATTGTCCGTATGGTTATGACAAGCGCACCGATTCTTTCAAGCCTAAAAAATAGGATCAATCTTCTACGCGAATACCGTTTTCAGGAACTTTTCCTGTATACTGCGATAAGATCGATTTGATATACTTGATATCCATATCTACATCTCCGGTTGGTTCAAACAAGGAATGGAATCCACCGATCTTGCGTTTGAAATCGATGTAAGCAATATAAATCGGCACATTGGCTTGCTGCGCGATGTAATAGAATCCCTTTTTCCAGTTAGGTTGGTAGCTACGCGTTCCTTCCGGAGTAAAAACAACCATCGCTTCATCGTGCGTTTTAATGTACTCTACCACCTGTTCCGTGATATTTGTTTTTCGTTTGCGGTCAACTGGAACACCACCCATGGCCTTCAAGATCCAGCCGAATGGTGGAAAGAAGAGTTCTTTTTTGATCAAGAACTTTACGGGAACTTTGTAATACATGAAGGCCATTTTACCAATGACAAAATCCCAATTGGAAGTATGCGGACCAACCACGATCACTGCTTTCTTAACGCCTTGAGGAGTGTGCTCATCGATCTTCCAGCCACAGATCTTTAGTATCCAAAAAAAGAATTTTCCCATGGTGCAAAGGTACAATTTCAGGAAAGAACTATTTTTATCACATGCAAGTAAAAAATCGTTGGGGAAAAATAATCATTTTGCTGGGTTTCACCGCTTTGGCAATCATGCTGTTAACCATGCAGCAATTGTTCAGTAAACAACGTGAAGACAATTCCTTCCCTTTACCAAAGAATACACTTTGGACCTTGCATTTCAATGCGGCAGAATTCTGGCAATCTGAAACTTACGAGGTTTTATTTGAAGCAAAAGACGATTTATTATTGGATCAGATCCAACAGGAAATTGAAAAACAACAAGATCAATCGTCAGAAAGTGGTTCACTCGGAATTGACCCGCATACCGACGTCATTGTTGCTGCATATCCCACAAAATCAGAACCTGTTCTTGTATTTATCGTCCAACTCAGCGATGTGAACGCCTTTGCCAATTCGGTGAAAAATCGCTTGAATAAAACCAGCTACGGCTTTGTTAGAGATCACAACGGGATCGTAATTATTGGTAACAAAAACACTTCAAGTAACGAATTGCAAGCAATTGCAAATCAGTGGAAAAAAGCCGGTCAATTAAAGCGATCTTCAATAGTAAAAAATGATAGAGGTCTCGTTTATTTCAAGCAATGGGCGAACGATGGTAATAGCTTGATCCAACAAACCAATTTTACGGTCGAGCAGAAAGAACAATCAATTCACCTGGATGGTACGTGTCACTATAAAGAAGGTCGTATCTCAAATTTGAATTATGATCTGAACGCATCCGGCTTCTACTTATCATCGCGCGTTATTCCACTCTACTTAAAAGATACTTTGAATAAATACTTACCGTTAGGATCGTTTAAGTTTACTGATATTACGGGTATCGTTATGGATTACCAAAGTGTGTACTTAGAAGAGGCAAAAGCAAACCTGCCGGAAGTATTCGGTTACTTGCCAATACCAAGAATGAACCTGATCATTCAATCGAAACAGAAGATCTCCATTCAAGAGATTATCGCTTCGTGTCCGGAAAACATTCGCGGAACGGAGAACACCTTGAATTTTGGCGAAACCGATTACCAGTTGGTACAATTGGATCCTTACACGATCTTCATTGGTATGGATCCAACAAAAGTGGTTCGCAGACAGCAAAACAATTTGCTTTCTATTCAAGGAGAAGTGGGAGCTTTGTTGCGCGTAGAAGGAAGCGGATTCATGACTGCCATGATCCAAAATTTAGGTCCAATCAAAAAAGGAAAGCAATTCCTTGAAACGACGGAGGCGATCACATTTACTGTAAGTCGTGCTGTAAACAACACCTACGAAATGAACGGCGACATCCGCTTCAAAAAAGGCAAATATCCATTGACAGAATTGACGCGATTCTGGTTTTCTTTGAGCTCCATGTAATGACAGCACCAACGGGAAAGTTTGCTTTGATCATCGCCAACGGCGAATCCTGTCGTTTCGATCTCACGCA
>CAYLJB010000152.1:4375-4877 GCA_964383785.1 uncultured Fluviicola sp. | reverse complement strand
TGTCCTTTTATCCGAAAGAAGGAAATCCTTTGTGGGAACGTTATTCAACGAAGTTGGTAGCACACACGATCAAAACCTATTCAAAATATACGATCGATTATCCTTATCCGGTGGCAATTTCTGTGCATGCTAATCAAATTGGAATGGAATACCCGATGATCTGTTTCAACGGTGGAAGACCAAACGAGGATGGAACTTATAGTGAAGGGACAAAATACGGCATGTGGGGCGTGATCATCCACGAGGTTGGACACAACTTCTTCCCGATGATCATCAATTCCGATGAGCGCCAATGGAGCTGGATGGATGAAGGATTGAATACCTTTGTACAGTATTTGACCGAGCAAGAATGGGAACGTGGATATCCTTCTCGTCGTGGTCCGGCTTATTTGATCACCGATTACATGCGTGGTGACAAGAAATTCATTTCGCCAATCATGACGAACTCGGAATCAATTTGGCAATTTGGAAATAATGCTTACGGAAAACCTGCTACGGCTTT
>CAYLJB010000152.1:0-4365 GCA_964383785.1 uncultured Fluviicola sp. | reverse complement strand
GCTTTGAATATCTTGCGTGAAACCGTTATGGGACGTGAATTATTTGATTATGCGTTCAAGATTTATTGCGAGCGTTGGAAATTTAAACATCCCACACCTGCTGATTTCTTCCGTACCATGGAAGATGCTTCCGGAGTTGATTTGGATTGGTTCTGGAGAGGTTGGTTCTACTCTACTGATTTCGTGGATGTTTCTTTAGATGACGTGAAGCATTTCCAGCTCAACACGAATAATCCGGAAGTAGAGAAAGCTGCACAGAAGCAAGCTGATGAACAAAAACAACAATTTATTGGTGATACGCGTAATAAAACATCAATCCAGCAAACGGTTAACGAACGCGATCCTAACATCGATGATTTCTACGCGAAACGAAATATTTATGAAGTGGATCGTTTGGATCGTGAAGAATATGATGCGTTCCAAAAGAATTTGACACCATCTCAGAAGAAATTGTTGGAGTCTAACAAGCATTTCTACGAATTGTCTTTCACTAACAAAGGTGGTTTGGTTACTCCATTGATCATTCAGGCGACATTTGTGGATGGAACTACTGAGGTCATTCGTATACCAGCTGAGATCTGGCGTATGGATCAGGAAACGATCACGAAGGTTTTTATTTTCGATAAAGAGGTGAAAAGCTTCTTATTGGATCCGTTCTTGGAAATGGCAGACTGTGATGTAGATAACAATTCATTCCCGCGTCAAAGCACTCCTACTCGCTACCAATTGTTCCAACAAAAGCAAAGCAGCGAAAACCCAATGCAGCGCCAAAAGCGACTTGAAAGCGGAAATTAATTAAGAAGCCATTCGATTTTCGGATGGCTTTTTTTATTTTTAATCATGAAACTTATCTCTCTCCTTTCCTTTCTAGTCATAACTTTTTCGGTCTTCGCCCAAAACAAACTGGATCAGAATACTTCCGAACAACTCAACACGCGTATCTCAGCAGGTGGTAAAGCGAGTAAAGTCTTGTTGGATTCCTTGTATTCAACTTATAAGAATACGCCATTTATGATCTACGAAGATTCCAATAGCTACGAAAGCGGCTCAACTTATTTATACAATAGCTACAAACGATTAAAAGCACAAATTCCCAAGATCTGCAAGGATTGTGATAAAAAAATGCAAGTGCTTCGTAATTTGTCAGAGCAAGAGACCAAAACAGAAATGGACCTCCAATACAATAAAATACTGATCAAGGCGGATGAAATGTTCCTAAAAGGTGATTTTGCGAAGTCTAGGGAATTATACCAACGTGCTGTGACATTTAAACCTTCAGATCCGCTTCCTAAGGAATGGTTGAAACGGCTGGATGAAATTGGTAGCAAAGGCGTTGAGAACTACAGTTATTCAAAAGAGGAGATCAATCGCATGGTGAAATACGCCGATGAAGCATTAGTAAAGAAAGACTTTGTGACTGCCAAATTCTGGTATTCACGAATCTTGACCTTTGACCCAAACATGCATTATGCGGCCGACAAAATTGTTGAAATAGATGCCAAATTGCGTTCGATCCAACAATTGGAACAAAAAGAAAAGTAACCCTTTTTTGAATTTAGGTGATTGTTCCTTAATATTGACGTAAACAACCCAATGATATCAATCTACAACATAAAGCCCAAATTCCAACAACTGTTGAGGCCAGTACTGGAAAAATTTCATAAAGCAGGAATTACCGCCAATGGAATTACTTGGATGGCGATTGTACTTTCTGTTGTTTCCGGGGTATTGTTCTTCTTATATCCGATCAAGGCTTTTTATTGGATCTACCCTGTTGTTTTGTTTGTACGTATGGCTTTAAATGCTTTGGATGGCATGATGGCTCGAACTTACAATCAGCAAAGTGTTCTAGGTGAGGTGCTCAATGAAATGGGTGACGTATTGGCGGATATTTTCTTGTTTTTACCCTTGATTATGCTTCCGAATGTTCATCCGCTAAGCGTGGTCACTTTTGTGATTTTAGGTGTTGTAAATGAAATGGCAGGTGTTTTGGGAAAAGCGATCCGAGGAGTACGACGCTACGAAGGGCCTATGGGTAAAAGTGATCGTGCCTTTTTAATTGGTGGCTCATTGCTTGTCCTGTTCTTCTATCCACCTTTTGCGGCGTATTTTAAATATGTTTTTTGGTTGGCAAGTCTACTTTTGGTGGTAAGTACAGCCGTGCGATTAAAAAAAGTGATATATGATATTAGCATTTAATTTGTGGAAGTTCATGACGAGCTCGGAAACGATGATCGTTGTGAGTTTGATCTTTGGAATCTTGGTCTTTGCCACTCTCCTATTTTGGATAATGGGAATTGTAAAACCTGACGCCAATGTGACGGAGTTGAAAATGCGTACCAAGTCCTGGTGGATGATGGCGACGATTTTTGTAGTTGCAACGGTTTTACATCCAGCCATTTCCTTCGTTGCCATTGGTTTGCTTTCCTTTATGGCTTTACGAGAACTGTCTTCGATCAGTAAAAATGTGCGCCCGGAAGATCGAAAGATCCTAATTTGGTGCTATCTAGCGATCCCTGTTCAATATACCCTGGCGTACACCGGGCAGTATACATTATTCTTGACTTTCATTCCAATTTTCATGCATTTATGGATACCGTTCATGTTGGTGATAAAGGGTGAAACAAAAGATATTGGTCGCTCCATGAGTGTGCTTCCTACACAATTGATGTTGACAGTTTTTGGAGTAAGTCATTTGGCCTTCTTATTGAGTTTGCCGGAATTGAATGGTTTCAATGCTGGTGGTCGCGGTTTATTATTGTTTGTGGTTTTCATCACAGAAATGAACGATGTTTTTCAGTTTACCTGGGGTAAATTGTTTGGAAAATTGAAGGTTATGCCATCGATCAGTCCGAATAAAACCTGGGAAGGTTTGATAGGCGGTGTTGTCACAACAACCATCGTAGGTTATTATTTACGTTTTCTAACTCCTTTCTCCGAAATTGAAGCATTGGTGATCTGTTTTTCTGTTGCTGTAACAGGATTTATTGGTGATGTAGTAGTATCAGCGGTAAAACGCGATGTTGGTTTGAAGGATACGGGCGATGTCATTCCCGGACATGGCGGAATATTGGATCGTATTGACTCATTATCGATGACAGCTCCGGTTTTCTTTCACATCGTGTTTAATCTCTACTTTTTGAAGTGAAACGTCTGGTCCTATTTCTGATCTACAAAGTTATTTTGAAAACTGGTTTGCGATTGTTTACCGGAACAAAAGTGATCAATCCGGAAAATTTGAAATACGACGGTCCTTGTGTGATCGTAGGGAATCACAATTCTCATTTAGACACGGTGAGTATCATGGCCAATCTGCCTTTGAAACAGTTGGTTAGAACACATCCTGTAGCTGCAGGGGATTATTTTGGAACATCGCCATTTAAAGCAAAGCTTACACGGTTTTTTGTCAATGCCCTGCTTATTCCACGTCATCGTCCGAAAGCTGGTGAAACTGGACCGGATCCTATAAAAATGATGTTGGAAATGCTCGATCGAGGGGAATCGTTGATCATTTTTCCGGAGGGTTCTCGCGGTGAACCAGAAAAATTGCAAAAGTTTAAACGGGGGATTGGTTTGGTTCTAGAAGATCGGCCACATATACCCTTCATTCCTATCTACATGAAAGGAATGGGTAAAGTTTTACCGAAAGGAGATCCGATTCCAGTGCCATTTGATAGTTATATGCATGTCGGTAAACCAGTTTGGACTAATTCTCGCACGGCAGATACCATTGTTGAAGAAGTAGAAAAGCACGTATTAGAGTTGATAGCTGATTAAGCTTTCTCCAATTCAAACAAGGTGATTTCCGGATAGATTCCAACACGACCTGGAAAGCCCAAGTAGCCAAAACCGCGATTAACGTATAAAAATTGGTTTCCTTCCTGATACAATCCTGCCCATCTTTTATAATAATATTTTACAGGACTCCAGCGAATACCAAATCGTTCAATGCCAAATTGCATACCATGGGTGTGCCCGCTTAAAGTAAGATCAATATCAGTATCGCGAATTTCAAGATCGAAATGGGTCGGATCATGTGAAAGCAATAGTTTGAAGCTGTTTTCTGGAACTTTATCCAGAGTTTCGTGCAATTTTCCACTTTGACGGAAAGGAGGTCTCCCCCAATTTTCAACACCTAACAACCAAAATCCTTCCTGCAATTCGCGCGCATCGTTCAATAAAGGGGTGAATCCGGAGCGCTCGTGGTAACGGATCAATTCTTGTAAATTGGCTTGCTTTTCAGGCTTACTCTCCCATTGGACATAGTCGCCATAATCGTGATTTCCTAGAATTGAGTACTTTCCTTTCTTGGCGCGAATCTGTTCGAAGATCACATCCCATCCTTCCATTTCTTCTGCCTTATTG
>CAYLJB010000151.1:0-4979 GCA_964383785.1 uncultured Fluviicola sp. | reverse complement strand
TATAAAACCCAAAAACTACAACTATGAAATTGTTGTTTCGTGGTGCAAATATAGGTCAAGTATATGGTGTACACAACATATTTCGCGAATATTTATTCCTAAAAAAAGTGAATTCTTGCATTTTCAAAATCATTCATAAACAGTCGATTATCCTTCTGAAAGAACTCGCAGATGTTTAGCGAAAATAATCGTCGCAAATAATAGTCCATTTATCGTTACAATTGTTGGAGCAATCGAAATATCAAATCCTTTTGCAACATAAACTCCAACGACGGAAACAAGGACTCCTATGCATGCAGAATAAATGAAAGTTAAGCGATAATTCCGCGTCAATTGCATAGCCGTTGCCGGTGGTAGTACCAAAAGTCCAATCACCAATACCACACCAACACTTTCAAAACTCAAAATAGCATAAATACTCACCATGAAAAGCAGCACCATTTCCCATGAACGAATCCGCATTCCGATAGACTTCCCAAAATCGGGATCAAATGCCCAGATCTTCCAGGTTTACGGGCGATAACCAACACAGAAATTATTCCTGCTGTCATAACAAATTGTTGAAGCAAGGCACGAGTACCCCATACACGTCCCTGAATGATCAGCTGATCCAACACAGAAGTCTCCAAGTCTCCATACAACAGACAGTCTTGATCTAGATCTGTGTTAGACCCTGCGAAAATGGCAATACCAAGCACTCCAGCTGCAAACATGAACGTAAAGACCGATCCTATTGCAGCATCTTCCCGCACATGTAGTTTGAATTTCAAAAAATTAATCAACACCGTGCTTAATAGTCCACTGAGCAATGCAGCCAATAGCATGATCCAACCTTCGCGAGAATTGAACAATAGAAAACTTACAACTATCCCAGGTAAAACGCTGTGTGAGATCGCATCTGCTATCATTACCATTTTTCTGGCAACGAGTAAAACGCCGAGCAAGGAAGCCGGTACTGCAACTGTAATTGCGGTAAAGATCATCAACCAGGTATCCATCATATACGCCGATTCATAAAGCGTTTAACAATCAATGTCAATCCCAACAGCAAGATCGTTGTTAGGATAATAACAGGACCAGTTGGCAATCCTTCACCTAAACTTGAAAAGTAAGTACCAAAAAGGGCACTGATAACGCCAATGATCATGGCCACCCGAAAGGTCCAGGTATTTGATTTCACGATAAAGCGAGCTGCTACAACCGGTAAAATTAGCATCGCTGAGATCAAGACAACACCTAATAATTGAATTCCTAAAGTAATGGTAACCATCAACATCAGATTCATCAAAAGTCCGTACCATTTTACCGGAAATCCTTTGATCTCCATGTACTCCTTGTTGAATGCGAGGGCTATTAAACGGTGGTAAAAAAACCAAAACACCAAGCCCATGATCAAGGCCACACCGAATAGCAATTGAATATCCGGTAACTGCATAGCTGCAATACTTCCAAACAAGAAATCCCCCAATCCTGCATGATCTCCTGCTTCGAGTTTTTGAGTAAATGAAAGTCCACAAAGTCCCAAAGCAGAAAAACTACTCATCGTTAATGCAATGATCGCATCTGTTTTTAAGCGTGTTTTCCGTTCCAAATACTGCATCCAAAGCGTGGCCAACATGCCAGAGATCATTGCTCCCAACATCAGATAGAACGGATTTCTGGACAAGGAACATAAGAAACCAGCCACCACACCCGGCAATACGCTGTGAGCAAGTGCATCTCCTACTAAAGAACGTTTGTTCAAGTAAGCGAAGAATCCAATTTGGGCGCATATCATCCCGATGAGACCGGCACCAATCATTACCAAGGTAAAATAGGAACCAATCATCATTCTTGTACTATTATGAATCCACTGTAAACGCGCTGTAACAGTTCTTTTGACAAGACAACATCCGGTTTATCAAAAGCTCCAATTTTCCCCTGATGGATCATTAACAATCGATCAAAATGCTTGCGTGCTGATCCCAGATCATGATGAACGATCAGTATGGTTTTTCCCAGATCACGCAATTCATGTAAATTTTGCCAGATCTGTTCTTGAGAAATCATATCAATTCCCACGAACGGTTCATCCATGAGTAAAATATCGGCCTGCTGAACCAAAGCGCGCGCAACAAAAACACGTTGTTGTTGTCCTCCGGAAAGATCGCCAATGGGTTTGTCTGCAAAGTCCCACATCCCAACTTTTTGCAAAGCGTTCTGAACCTGTTCTGATTCAGCCGTTGTTTTTTTACGCCACCATTTCCCGGGTTTGAAAACTCCCATTTCGACTACCTCGCGCACAGATATCGGAAAATCCCAATCTACCGTTTCACGCTGAGGCACGTATGCGATCCTTTCTCTTTGCGCATCGATTGGTTGCCCGAAAAACTGTACTTCTCCCTTTATATCCGGGATCAAACCCAGCATAGCCTTCAATAACGTCGATTTTCCACAACCGTTCGGCCCAATGATCCCAATGATCTCACCAACCGGAAATTGAACATCCAGATCGGTTAAGATCTGATTCGAACCGTAAGCTGCCGACAATTTATCAATGCGAATACTTGTTTCCATATCAATTCAAGCCGTTAATGACCGTTTTTAGATTATGTTCCATCATATCTTTATAGGTAGAGGCATTCGATTCTTTGTTGCCCAGAGCATCCGAATAAAGTGCTCCTCCAATTTCAACTTGTTGTCCCTTCTGTTGGCAAGCAGATTTCAAGGATTCAATCGTTTTCGGATTTACGGAATTCTCCACGAAGATCGCTCGGACCTTTTGTTGAACGATCAAATCTGTCAGGTCCAAGATCGCTCTAACACTTGGTTCTTGAGCCGTAGAAATTCCCTGTATCGCATAAACGCGAACATCAAACCGCCTTCCGAAATAGTGAAACGCATCGTGTGAAGTAATTAAGACCCGCTGATTTGAAGGTATCCGCCTTACCTTAGTTGCGTAATGATTTTCCATCTCTGTAACCGCACTTTTCCATTCTTGAAAATTCGCTCGTATTTGCTGAGAATTAAAACCAAACCGTTTGGATATCTTCAAGGCTGCTTGATAATTTGATTCAAGCCACAGTCGCGAATCAAACCAAAAATGCGGATCTACAATATGATCATCTAAAAGAATGCCCTCTTTTTGCGGAACGTAGTCCGAAAGCACAAGTACGGTTTTTCTGTTTTTAATCTGTTCGAATAAACTTACCATTTTTCCTTCCAGGTGAAAACCATTGCTCACAATCACTGATGCTTCATTCAACCAATGAATATCCGAAGGTCTTGGATTGTAGGTGTGAGGATCAACTCCCGGTCCCATCAGTGCTCGAACCTCTGCTTGGTCACCGAAGATTTCTTGCATGCCATCCGCAATGATAGACGTCGTGCACACCACAAGCGGCTTCTGATGTGTCCTCTCAGGCGGAACACAAGCTAAAAGCGTAAACAATAACCCGACGAACAGACCTATTTTCATATAAGTTGCACAGAAATTTTCGAAGCGACGACTTTAGAAAATTGAATTTGTTTTCCATTCATTGAGATTAGCAAGGAGCCATCAAAATCCAGTTTGTCCTCAACCAGAATAGTGATCCCTAAAGTTAGTCCGATCTTATTCAAATACTTCAGAAAGCTAACCTCGCCATCTTCTACTCCCATTACAATTCCACTCTTGCCAATATCCACCTGACTTAAAACGGTACGCTGAGGTATTTCGGCAAATTCTCCTTCTCGATTAGGAATGGGATCTCCATGAGGGTCTACTTTTGGAAAACCTAAAAACTCTTCAAGGCGATTGGTCAATTGAACCGACTGGATATGTTCTAATTGTTCAGCGATTTCGTGTACTTCATCCCACCCAAATTGCAATTTATCCACCAGAAACACTTCCCACAATCGGTGCTTACGCACAATTCCGAGTGCAACTTGCTTTCCAAGTAACGTTAAGGAACAACCTTGGTATTTCTTGTACTTCAAAAGCTCCTTATCTGTCAATTTCTTTAACATATCCGTCACAGAAGATGCTTTGGTAGACATCTTTTCGGCTAAGTCGTTTGTAGCAATGTCTTTTCCGTGTTCTTGCGACAAGGCGTAGATTGCTTTTATGTAATTCTCTTCACTTTGTGAAAGCTGCATGAGACCTTATTTTACAAACAAATATACAATTATTTTAGACATGTCTAAATTTTAAAGATTCCTCAGGTTCATGCGTTATAAATGCGAATAATGTTGTACTTTTGCGCAAAATTTTAACACAAATAAGAGCACTATGTCAGGTAACAGAACATTCACCATGTTGAAGCCAGATGCGATCGAGAACGGTCACATGGGTAAGATCATCGATATGATCATTCAAGCAGGATTCTCTATCAAAGCGATGAAATTGACGCGTTTGTCTGAGGATCAAGCAAAAAAATTCTATGAAGTACACGCTGAGCGTCCATTCTATGGTGAATTGGTTGAATACATGACTTCGGGTCCAATCGTTGCTGCTATCTTGGAAAAAGACAATGCAGTTGCAGATTTCCGTGCATTGATCGGTGCTACAGATCCTGCTGAAGCAGCTGAAGGTACTATCCGTAAATACTATGCTGAATCTAAAGGTCGTAATGCTGTTCACGGTTCTGATTCTGATGAAAATGCTGCAATCGAAGGAGCTTTCCATTTCTCAGATGCTGAGATCGTAGGTTAATCAATCGATTTAGTTGATATTCAAGGGGTTTTCTATTAGAAAATCCCTTTTTTATTGCCCAACAAGTTTTAACTTTAGGAGATTAAAACGCTACTATGAGGTCGTATTTGTTGGTTTTTTGCTTATTCAGCTTCTTCGCTCATTCTCAAAGCACACATATAGATGAGTTGAACGCGCACCCTACTGAAACATCAGATTGGCAACCATCTCCTTTGGTAAATTATGTTACCACCAAGAACAATTGCACACTCAACAAAACCGTTTTCGGGTGGCACCCCTATTGGATGAATGGTGCCGAGCAGAATTA
>CAYLJB010000150.1:0-5092 GCA_964383785.1 uncultured Fluviicola sp. | reverse complement strand
ATTTTCGTCTAATGTAACTCCAAAAATTAATAACATTTTTTTCCCTTAGTAATACGAAATGTCAAATAATAATTTAAACCTAAATTGAATAATGTTTTTTTGTATACATTAATTCATTCACCAATGTTCCTTTAATTAAAGGAGCAAGAAGTTGTTGTTGTACCAACATATGTTTAAAATTTCCTTCTTGTGCTGTGCGTGAAAAATATGAGTCTAATTTTTCCTTACGATAAAATTCTTGATCTCATATCATAAAACGTAAATTTAATGTTTTTTGTTGTTTTAAAAATTGAAATTGAGTATTAATTTCAGACTCAGAAACAGTATCATTCATAGGTTCAAGTTTTAATACATTCCCCTTTAAAAGATTTTTTAAAATTCCTAATTCATCTGATTGTACTCAAAGATCAACCATTTTTTTTGAAACAAAAGTTACTTTTAATCCCACTGAAGCAAAACGTTCTTTTAATTCTAAACGTTCTGCTGGTTCAATAATATCTCCCATAACAAATCAAGCTACTTTTTTTTGTTCTTGAAAAAAACGGTTAAACCCTAATGTTTTTTGTCTTAATCTAAAACTTCTGATTTCTCTTCCTTCTATTTTATTTAAATTCATTTTTTTATTTATGCAACAAGTAATCTTGAGTTTGTTAATAAAAAGATTTGTTGTAACGTATCTGCAGTGTTAAAAGTTATACGTAAATCTCCTTTTCGTACTTCAGTATTGATTCCTAATCCGAATTCAATAGGATAAAAAGATACAATATCATCTAATGAATATGTTTTATGTATTTGTAATTCTTTTTTTTCTTTAATTTTTTTATTTTTTGTAAAAGTTATTGGCTTAACACTTTCCATACGAAGTAAGGCTAAAGAAAAACTATCCAAAAATTCTGCAATAGCTTTTTTACGAATAGTTACCTTACAACCTACTAAAGAACCTTTACGTAATTTTCAAGCTAAAACATTTTTTGCAGATAAAGTTGCAACACATTTTTGATTCGTTAATAATTCTAACCCCATAAAAAAAGCTAATGCTCTTTTTTTATTAAATTCAATATCTTTAAAAGAAAAATTTAATTGAAGTTCACGATAATTTACTTGTGTTTGTAAATGCATATAAGGAAACATCGTAGCACTTAATAAATTTGTTTGATATTGATATTCTTCATTATATCTTTGCAAATGTGCAAATTTTACTAATTTTTTTTCTTTAATTTTCATTAATTTGTTTTATAATAAACGGCGTCCACAAGCTAAAACTATACGAAGGAATTTTTTTCTTCGAAGTTGACGAGAAACTCATCCAAAAACACGTGTTCCAATAATACGTTTTTTCTTATTTAATATAAGAACAACGTTGTATTTTCCACGGCTTGAACTTCCATCTAAAAATCTAGTTTCTTTTCTTGCTCGTGTAACTACAGCTAAATGTACTTGACCTACACGAACTTTACGAATTAAACGTAATTTTTTAATTGAAACTAAAATAAAATCTCCCGGATATGCGATTTTTCTATTAAAACCTCCAAATGTTTTAATACACTCTACATAACGGGCTCCACTATTATCCATTGTTCTTAATCATGTTTGTACTTGAATCATTATCTTTTTTGTTTAATTTTTATATTATAATACAAGTCCGCGAGAAACAACTTGAGCAGGGAATGGTAATTTTCGGATAGAAAAGAGAAGCGCATCTTTTGCTGCTAAACGCTCTTTAGATTTACTAGTTACTTCAAATAAAATACGCCCAGGTTTAACATAACATACTCAATGATCTACATTTCCTTTTCCACGTCCCATTCGAACTTCTTTAGGTTTTGCTGTTCTTGCATAATCAGGAAAAGCACGAATTCAAACTTTTCCTTTACGTTTTAATCTTGCGGTAATTGTTCGTCTTACAGATTCAATTTGTTTTACAGTTAAAAATCCGTGTTGTAAAGCTTGCAATCCATAATCTCCAAAACGAAGACGATTACTTTTATTCTCATAAGTTTTTCTTAAAATTTTTCTATTAGGCTTTCTAAAATAACGAGGTCTTGGATTTATCATTAATTATTTATTGTGAAAGTAAACGTCTTTTCAATTGACGACGATATAAAATGCGAGAATACTCGAGATATTTTAACATATGAACTCTAAAATTAGTTCCAAATGTATTTTTGTAACGTAATCAAATACGAATACCTACAGCTCCTTTTCTATTAATTGCTTGTGCGGTTCCTTGTTCAATACGTTCTGACATTGTTTGTAATGGAAATGTTCCTCTATTTCCAATGATAAATTTTGTACGACGTCAACGATTTACACGTCCTTTAAATTTAATACGTACCCCTAAAATCTCTTTTCGTTCCGCTCCAAATGTTTTTATTACTTTAATTAAGAAACGAATAAATGTTGTTTCTTTTCGATTACGCGGCAATTTAGCAATAAGGAATGAAATGAATTTCGCTAAAAATCCAGGATTTTTGAAATACATAGAAATTAACGCCACACGTACTAAATCTTTAATATAAATACCTACATATTTATATTTATTAATAAAATCACGATCTAATACCGATAAGAAACGATTAGGATTATTATTTGGACTTTTAATACGTTCTAATTTAAAAGCAAATTTTGTCATTGAAAGAGCATTAATAAAGAAAAGATCAACAGATTTTCCAACTCATGAAGATAAAATAAGTTTTTTTTGTTGAAATGGTAAAGTATTACCTCCCAATACAAGTTTTCCTTCAACTCAAGAACGTTTTAAATCAATTGCTTTACGTTTTCTTTTTGCTTTTTCTTTATAAAGAGATAATACTACTTTTTTATTTTTAAAAGTTTTTGCTTTATAAAGTGATTTATACCCTAATGCTTTTTTTTCTTTTGGTGTATTAATAGATGTTTGAATTTTTTTTGCAAAAATAACGCGATTTGTATATTTATATAAACTTGGTACTACGTTAAGAAAACTATTTGACTTAAAAATCTTTTTGTTATTTAATTTTTTTGTCGATACAAAAAACAACGCGCTACTTAAATCTTTAACCTCTTTTGCTTTTTCACGAAGTTTTTGTTGTTTTCTTTTTAATTTATAGAATTGTTCTTTTTCAATTGAAAGTAAATGGCGTGCAATAAAACGACGTTCTACGCGAACTCTATAAATATTTTTAAGCAATTTGTGTGCAAAAACTGGAAATTTTTGCGCAATTTTGGTAGTTTGTAAAGCATTTACTAATTTTTTTGCTCATAAACGTTTACGTAAGCGTAAAATTCTTTTTTTCTTTGAAACTAAGAAACTTTGCTCTAAAACACGGTTTTTTTTCTCACCTAAACTATATAAAATATAATTTTTCAAAATAGCAAGTTTTTCTGCCTTTGAATTTTGATTATTTTCTTTATAATAAGCGATTTTATCTTCTAAACGTGTTAAAATATAACTTAATTGAAGTGCTGTTTTTTTTCTACTATAGTTATATTTATTACGTAAAGCATTTAAAGGATGATAATTCTGCCCTAAGATAGTATTTTTTGCATTAAATGATCGTTTTCAAATAAAATTTTTTACAAAAACATCTCTTTTATTTGTATTGATAAAATAATGCTTGGTTTTAAAAAGTGAAATATTTGAAGTTCTACGTTGAACTAAATATTTAACTTTTTGTATTTTCTTATTTAAAATTGCAATACTATTATTTAAAGAAGATACACCTTGTGGTAAATCTAATTCATTTCAATTTGCAGAAGATTCAGTTAAAGCATTAAATAAATTTAATACTGAATTAGTTTTGATAAAGAAAGATTTGTTTTTATTTTTTTCTAATAAAACTGAATAAATACGAGAAATTAAAATGTTTTCAAAATTTTGAACAAATAAACCTTTTAAATAACTTTTTTCTTGTGTTGCAGAATATCCTAAATATAAAGGATTATTAAATAAAACAGATCCTAAATATGTAGAATACATTGTTAATTGATTTTTTTCAACTGCAAACATCGAATTGTTTAATAATAAAGCATTTTCTGTTCTAATTAATGTTTTTGTTGTATTTTGAATTGAACTTACAATTTCTTTTAATAAAAATAAATATTGTAATTGATTTTCAAACTGTTCAACATTTGTTTCATTACGTAACATTAACTCTTTTGCAACAGTTAATGTTATTGGAGTTGATTTTAATAAAAATTTTTGATTAAAAGAATCTCCCTTTGAACTTAAAACATTATTATTGTTAATACCTCCTTCAAGTTTTTCAATAACATCAAGTGTATTTATAAAATTCTTTCCTTGAAAGAACTTAATTGTTTTTGATCCCTTTAAAATATTTTGGGTTAATTTGTTTTCACTTATTGTTTTTTTTTGATGTAATTTAGAAACAAAAGGATAAAGTACTTTTTTTCTTAAAAAAAATGAATTTTTTAAATTTTGTTTAGTAGTATTTAATGTTAAAAACATTTAATTATTTTATTTTTTAATCTTATTTATTTTTTTCTTATATCCTTGATTAAAACTTACAGTTGAAAGACGATAAAAAAATCCTTTTTTAGTTCAAAAATTTGATTTATCTTTGCTTACAACCATAGTTTGTTTATTTTCTCAAGGTTTAAGTACACGTTTCATAGCTTTTAATAAAGGACGTGTTTCTTTACGACGTTTAGTTCGTAATTTATAAAAGAAAACGAAAATAAATATTTTTTGTAAACTATATTTAAAAAGTTTTACATCAAATAAAAGTACGCGTTTTCGTTTTGAAATTTTAGTATATGAATAATAATGAAAAAGAAAACGAAAAAAATTTTCAACTTCACGTTGATAGAAGAAAAGTTTTTTTCACTCTAAATCAGAAGCAAATCAACTACTATTTCATTTTCGTGATACTCCTACACGAAATCCAATTGGATGTATTTTTTGTCCCATTTTCTATTTTTTAGTTGCTTTTCCTTTTTTTTTATCTTTCTTCGCTACCGGTTTTTTTCGTGTTGGCGCAAATTCCCCTAAACGATGTCCTAACATATCGGACGAAACGGTTATTGAAAAAAAACGAAATCCGTTATAGACATTAATTCTATAACCAATCATTGGTTTTGTAAGAACGGTTGC
>CAYLJB010000149.1:1995-5103 GCA_964383785.1 uncultured Fluviicola sp. | reverse complement strand
CTACAATATCTACTCCGATGATCTCTTTTGCTTGCACGCGTTTTGCGATCAATTGTCCAATTGTTCCCGTACCGCAAAACAAGTCCATGATAACGCCGTTTTCTGAAACATGTTCACAAACGTAATCGATGGCTTTGGTATATAAGAGTTCCGCACATTTTGGGTTTGTCTGGAAGAAACTCTCCATGCTTATCTCAAAAGAAAGTCCCAACATCTTCTCTACCACAACGGCTTCACCACACAGTAATTTAGACGTTCCATTCTCAATCTTTGCGCGATCCGCGATATTATCATTGATGGTATGCCAGAAACCTGCCAAGCGCTTACCCAGTTTATCTTGTAAAAATTTAGCAGTAGCAGCAGCATCGAACTTTTTCAAGCCCGCGGAAGAAGTTACTAAATGGATCAACAATTGATCTTGGTCGAACGATTTACGAACAACAATGTGTCTGAAAAACCCTTCTTTTCTTGGTGGGTGCCATGCAGGAAGACCGAAATTACGCAAGAATTCGCGAAACTCCGGCAACAAGGTTTCCCATTGCTCATCAAACAAACCACTAGGTTTATTGAGGTTCTCCACTTTCCACCACGTACCCCGGCGCTTGAAACCAAGGGCAAAAGCATCATCGATCTCCTCGCCAGTTTCAGGAACATGCTCAATACAGGAGAAGCTGTATTCCATCTTATTGCGATAAAAGAACACTTCCGGCGAAGAAATATACTCATCGAATAAGCTTGCTGGTTCATGAATGCGTCCAATGCGACGATAAACGTCCAATGTTGTTTTTTGCTTGTACTCTTGCTGTAATGTTATCGGAACAAATAAGTACGGTGCACCAGAGATCTCCTGATATGTTAATTCAACTTCTTGAGGAGAGCGTTTGACGATGTCCAACAACTTACACTCAGCATGGCGTTTGCGTTTCTTTTCAACCTTTGCTCGAACTATTTGTCCGGGAAAGGCATTTTCTACAAACAATACAAAATCACCGTCCTCGGAACGCATGCGTGCAATTCCCTGACCACCAAACGCTAAATCTTCAATCTGAAGTTCTAAGATCTCTCCTCTATGTACCAATGCTAAATATGTATTTCTTGATCAACTATATCTTGAATAGATTTGTTCTCCAAAATGCGTAAGGTCTCATTACGCACATCGATGAACACTTTATTCAGTCCACATCGTTTTTCATCTGTGCATTCCTCACAAGCTTGGTAGTAATTCAAACTGACGCAAGGCAATAGAGCGATCGGCCCATTGAAAATCCGAATCACCGTGGACAAACGAATATCTTTAGGTTCCATGCGCAGGAGATAACCTCCACCTTTCCCCATTCGGGATGTTAAGATCCCTTGTTTTTTTAGATCGAGTAAAATGGCCTCCAGAAATTTACGAGGAATGTTTGCTCGTTCAGCAATCTCAACAATCAATGTTGGCTCCCGGTCCTCTTTCTTGGCCAGATATGTTAGTGCGTGTAAAGCGTATTTGGTTTTTTTGGAAAGCATCTCGTTTCAGTTCAGTTCACTCAAATTTACTTCACTCCACCCGACGCTAAATGAGCTTGCCGAACAAAATGAACAAAACTCTTGAAAGCTTAAATCATTCCACGAATCACACCTTTATCGGATTTCTCGATAAATGTCAAAATGCGGTTTCTGATAGCTGTTTCTGGCATACTTTCTTTAACCTGCTCGATACCTTTTGAAAGGTTACTGTTCTGAACGTATAAAGTGCGGTAAATATCCTCTACTTCACGCACCTGTTCATCTGTATAACCACGGCGACGCAACCCTACCGAGTTTACACCGGCATAAGTCAGAGGCTCACGAGCAGCTTTCACATAAGGTGGAACATTTTTACGGATCAAAGAACCGCCAGCGATGAAAGCATGCGCTCCAACGTGGATAAACTGCTGCGTTCCGCAACGTCCTTCCAGAATAGCCCAGTCTTCAACCACACAGTGTCCGGACAACCCCGTGTAACTTGCCAAAATAACGTGATCTCCGATAGCACAATCGTGCGCAATGTGCACATAAGTCATCAACAAACAATCACTTCCAATGGTTGTTTTCCATTTGTCCTTCGTCCCGCGGTGAATCGTTACACATTCGCGAATAACCGTGCGATCGCCGATTTCCACAGTGGTATATTCCCCATCGAATTTCAAATCCTGAGGAATCACTCCGATCACTGCACCCGGAAAGATCTCACAGTTTTCACCAATTCGAGTTCCAGGATAAAGCGTTACGTTGGGATGAATATGTGTTCCTGCACCGATCACTACATCATCGTGAACTGTACTGAACGCGTCGATAACGACTCCCTCCGCCACTTGGGCTTTTGGCGATACTTGTGCTAATTGGCTAATCATGCAGGTTCTTTATCTTTAATTACTTGTGCCAACATTTCAGCTTCCATTACCAATTTTCCATTAACGAAAGCCTGTCCGGCCATTTGCACCAAACCACGACGGATCGGTGACATCAATTTCAATTCGAACACCAAGGTATCCCCCGGCAAAACTTTTTGCTTGAACTTCACGTTGTCGATCTTCATGAAGTACGTTGAATACAGGTGTGGGTCCTCTACTTTGCTCAAAGCAAAGATACCTCCTACTTGTGCCGTTGCCTCAATTTGCAAAACACCCGGAAAAACAGGATTTCCAGGGAAATGTCCTTGGAACATCGGCTCGTTCATTGTCACATTCTTAACACCAATGATGCTTTCCTCGTTGATCTCCATAATCTTGTCAACCAACAAGAATGGATAGCGGTGAGGCAACATCTTTTCAATATCATTGATGTTGTAAAGCGGCTCTTTTGTCAAATCGAAGAAACGTCCTTCTGCTGCTTGTTTCTTGATCTGTTCCTTCAAGACTTTCGCAAAACGCGTGTTTCCTGAATGTCCCGGACGTGCAGCTAGAATGTGCGCTTTGATCGGCTTTCCAACCAATGCCAAATCCCCAACGATATCCAATAATTTATGACGAGCAGGCTCATTCTCAAATTGCAATTTAATGCTATTCAAAACCCCGATTCCATCATAATTTACCGACAAGGTATCCTTCCCTAATTTCTTCGCCAAAGCATCCAATTCATCTTCTTGAT
>CAYLJB010000149.1:0-1985 GCA_964383785.1 uncultured Fluviicola sp. | reverse complement strand
CTTGGGAAACATCGTTGCGTTCAACCAAAACAATTGCATTATCCAAGTCACCTCCTTTGATCAAGTTGTTTGAAGCCAAGAACTCCAATTCACGCAAGAATACGAAGGTACGACATGGTGCGATCTGTTTTTCGAAATCGCTGATCTGATACATACTCGCATGCTGTGTTCCCAAAGCCGGTGAGTTGTAATCTACCATCACAGTAATGCGGTAGTTATTATCCGGAACCGCCAAGATCTCGATTCCCTTATCCAGATCTTCCCATTTCAAATTTTCATTCAATTCAAAATAATCGCGATCTGCTTCTTGTTCTTTCAAACCAACACGGCTAATCTCTTTAACAAATGGTAAAGAACTACCATCCATGATCGGAATTTCAGGTCCCGTTAAAGTGATCAATGCATTATCAACTTGCATTCCGTACAAGGCTGCAAGAACGTGTTCAGTAGTATAAACGCGTGCTCCGTTAGCTTCCAAAGTAGTCCCACGCTCTGTTGAAACAACCAGGTCAGCATCTGCCTTAATGATCGGTTGCTTTTCTAGATCAACACGTTGGAATTTATATCCGTGATTTTCGGGAGCCGGATGAATCTCCATAGTCACTTTCTCACCGGTGTGCAATCCAACACCTGTAAAAACAATTTTTTCGTTGAGCGTGTGCTGCTTATCAGCCATTATTCTTCGTTTTTTGTAAGCGATTTAATCTTTTGTTCTAGCTCATTCACTTTATTCAAAAGGAATGGCAATTTACGGAATCCGAAATAAGATTTCTTGAAATCATCGAGTGGAATACCCGGTGACCCCATCAAGGTTTCCGCTTTTTTCACGGTGCTCGGAATACCGGATTGTGCGACAATCTTTGTTCCGTCTGCGATATGCAAGTGTCCGCTGATCCCAGCCTGACCTCCTACCATCACGTGTTTTCCGATCTTCGCTGAACCAGCTACACCAACTTGTGCTGCCATAGCGGAATGTGCGCCGATCTCTACATTGTGTGCAAGATGCACCAGATTATCGATCTTAACTCCGGTTCTGATGATGGTTGAACCCATGGTAGCACAATCAATGGTTGAATTGGCACCAATCTCCACATCATCTTCTAAAACAACATTACCGATCTGTGGCACTTTAGAGAAAACACCTTTTTCATCAGGAGCAAATCCAAAACCATCACTACCCAAAACAACTCCAGCGTGCAATACACAGCGATTTCCAACTTTGCAATCTGCATAGATCTTTACACCAGCGTGGATCACACAATCGTCACCGATCGTCACTCCGTCTCCAATAAAAGCATTCGGATAGATCTTTACGTTCTTTCCAATTACAGCACCTTCACTGATATAGGCAAAAGCACCCAGATAAAGTCCTTCACCAACCTGCGCTGAATCCGCAATAAAACTTGGTTGCTCAATCTTTGGTTGTTTTTGACGCATTTGGTTGTAAACATCCAGTAGTTTGGCAAAACAAGCATAAGCATCTTCAACCTTCACCAAGGTCAAAGTTTCTGGTAGTGCTTTAACAGGTTCAAAGGATTTATTGACGATGCAAATACTTGCACCGGTAGTATAGATATACTCTTCATATTTGGGATTCGACAAAAAGGAAAGGGTACCAGTAGTTCCCTCCTCAATTTTTGCCAAGCCTGACACGCTAGCATCAGGATTACCAACCACTTCTCCGTTCAAGATAGTAGCTATTTGAAGCGCCGAAAATTCCATTCGACAAATGTAGTAAATTCGGTTCGCAAGGCGATGCCGTTCAGAAGGAAAAATTAACAGTTCAACCTTTATTTCTTCTTGGGCTCAACAGACTCCTCTGAAGCAAAGGAATAAAACTGGATATGCTCTTTGTACCAAGTAGTTACAGCACGCAATTCTTTTCCTTTCGAATTTTTGAAGATCAAGTAATGTTCCGGTAAGGGCTCCGCGTCCAGGTGAGAAAGTGAAAAATCAATCATTCCGCTACTCTTCATGCGATTCAA
>CAYLJB010000148.1:0-5148 GCA_964383785.1 uncultured Fluviicola sp. | reverse complement strand
ATGTAAGAACAATTGAGAAACGCCCAATTTCTCCTCAAAATAATGGTTATGATGGCGGTTGCCGTGTTTTGGATCATTGATGATCGGATGTGCGATCTTGTTAGCATGCAAACGAAGTTGATGATAGCGACCAGTCAGTGGTTTCATTTCAATCAAACTGTAACGCTGCGAAGGGTAAGGTGGAATTTTATAAGGCCGTTCAAATGTTTCCAAACAACGCACCCAGGTTCGCGCATCACGATAATTTCCACGTTCATTCTTTACTGGAGAATCAACCAAGAATGCTTCATGGGAAACATGACCGCGAACCAATGCCCAATACACTTTTTGAATGTAATCTGACTCAAACAACTCTTGAAATCGAGCCACATTCTCTTTGTCTTTCACAATAAGAAGCAATCCGGAAGTTTTTCGATCCAAGCGATGCACCGGCGCCGCATTCAGACGGTATTCGCGTTTTATCCACTCCATCACCGACTCTTCATCAACATTGCGTGCAAAGTGAGAGTGATGCACCAAGCGGTTTGAAGGTTTATTCACTACCAAACAATAGTCATCTTCGTATACCACCGGAATCATGTGCCGAATTTACGTATGATAATGATTAGATTTGCAGAAAATTCAGATCATGGTCATCAAAGACGCACGTTTTATTATTAGTAATACCGATATTGACCAATGTCCGAAAGACGGCTTGCCTGAATACGCATTTATCGGAAGATCAAACGTAGGTAAATCGTCTTTGATCAACATGTTGGTGGATAAAAAGGATCTTGCAAAAACGTCCGGAAGACCTGGGAAAACACAATTGATTAATCACTTTTTGATCAACAATGAATGGTATCTCGTCGATCTACCGGGATATGGATATGCTAAGGCTTCTAAATCAAGCAGAAGCACCTGGGAACGTTTTATTGCTGATTACCTTACGAAACGAGAAACACTGATCAACATTTTTGTTTTGCTTGATTCACGCCTTGAGCCGCAAAAAATTGATCTTGAGTTCATGACATGGTGTGCAGAAGAACAATTACCTTTTTCAATGGTTTTCACAAAAATCGACAAACTGTCCAGTTCCGCACTGCAAAAAAACTTGGCTGCATATAAAAAGGAAATGCTAAAGTATTGGGAGTCTTTGCCACCATTATTCACCACTTCCAGCGAGTCAAAATTTGGACGAGAAAAGTTATTGAATTACATTGACCAGATCAATCAAGCCATCAAGGAAGCCAATTAATTCATTCTTCCTTTGATCGTATTTTCCAACATCTCAGGAATTGATTTGAATTTAAAATCAGGAAAACGCTGCAACCATTTATCGGAAGAATAAACTGACGTTCTTTGAGAGCTTGCTGCCGACTCTTTGGTAATCGTTGGTCTTTTGCCCAAGATTCGTGCAATGATCCCTGAAACGCGCCATGCCAATCCGGTTAAGAACGGTCCAGCAAGTACTGACGGTGCCTTGACCTGCATCTGTTTGGATGCTTCATCAAAGAACTCTTTGAACGACGCATTATTTCCAGCAATTAAAAATCGTTCACCTGTAAGTTCCGCTTCGAGCAAGATGCATATTGCTTTGCTTACATCCCGAACATCTACAAATGCATTTGCACCTTTTGTATAAAATCGCAAGCCGTTTTTCAATGTCCTTAAGATCTTCAGAGAACTTTCATCCCAATTCCCAGGACCAAACATCAAACTTGGATTCACTACTGAAACAGGCAATCCTTCCTCTTGCGCGCGCCATACTTCCTTTTCTGCGCTATATTTTGACAAAGCATAGCCGGAGGATCGTTCACCGGCATTCCACTGATCAGATTCGCGGCGCACACCATCTTCAGCTCCAATAGAACCAATTGCGGCAGTGGATGAAACGTGTACAAACTGTTTTACTCCGGCAGCAATGGCAAAATCAAGTATATTAGCAGTACCTCTGCGGTTCACATGAAACAACTTCCAGAAATCGCGTCGGTGAAAGGACACTAAAGCAGCACAATGCACCACTTTTTCCACACCCATTAGTGCATCTTCTACATCTACTAAGTCTTCAATTTCACCCTGAAACCAGTTGATGCCATTTGCCAATTCGTCACAAGTATTTGGAAAATAGTAACGCAACAAACGATAAACGACTTCCTTTCGAGCTTCAGAGCGATACATTGCCTTCACTTTGTAGCCACTAGCCAGAAGATCTACCACCACATGTGAACCAAGGAGTCCTGTTGCACCCGTTACTAAAACCATGGTATAAAATTACAACCAAACATCGGGATGTAAAACACTATACATCTTAAATAAATTGAATATTCATTTGTTTGGGATGAATATTTCGGCAGTTTCATCAATCCTAAATCTTTTGCAAATTTCAGAATAACACTATCTTTGCGGCATGAAGCTACTACACTTACTGGCTATTACTCTATTTTTAGCTACTTCATGTCAATCCGAGTACGAAATTCAGCTAAAGGAAGCCAAGCAATTGGTGGACCAAGAATTGGATTTGAGAAATAAAATTTCAAAACTTCCGTCTTTCAATGCTGATGCCTTTGTTTCTTTAGAGAACATTCAAAAAGAGATAGAGATCAAATCCCATTTATCAGGAAACAAACGATTGTTCAATGAAACACTTCAGGCATATAAGTTCAGTGTTATTGAACAAAAGAATGCATCTGAAATCTTATTGACAAAATATCCTTAATCGATCTTCAAGGCTTCGTTTGGGTCCCAAAACACCTTTTTCCAATCTTGGATCTGATCGTCGTGTACCTTAATTCCCTCCGCTTCGAGTAAACGCTGCATGCGATCCGGCTCCCCGAAATGCATCTTACCAGTCAAGCATCCATTTCGATTGACAACTCGATGTGCCGGAACATGAGGGATTTTGTGCGCTGCATTCATGGCCCAACCAACCATTCTACTTGACTTAGTTGCTCCCAAATACTTTGCGATTGCACCATATGATGTTGCACGCCCGGGAGGAATTAACTCCACCACTTGATACACCAGCTGAAAAAAATCAGTTTGTTGCAACTGACCATCCATCGATCCATTTATTGTAAGACCCTTTCCCATTGTACTTTCAATGAATGCTAAGGTATGTATTAATGGCTAACCACAAATTGGTGAATGCAAGAAATCCTTGAACTGACACCCCAAATTTTATGTCATCGCCAAGAATTTCTGTAACCGAAGTCGATTACCACCATTGAAAGAGAAAAAAGCCATGAAACCCAAAACAATTCTTGCATGTGCATTCGTTGCATTTTTCAGTTTTTCTAATTTTTCATTTAGCCAAGAGGCAGAAAGTGAGTTGGAAGCTTCTAGTTGGGATCTTCGTTGCTATCCCAATCCAACGTCCGACCTCCTGGTGATCCAATCATCCATCCCGATTAAAGAAGTAACCGTGATTGACCTAAATGGCGAAGTGGTCAAAGTTGCTGCGCTTCCAAATTGGTGCTATTCACTCCATGAATTACCAAGTGGATGGTTGTTCTTTTTCATTGAAAATGAAGAAGGAACCATAGAACGCAAAAACGTTTTCAAGCAATAAATCCTTGATCGACCAATACCCCTTCACTTCTTCGTGTTTGTTATTTTTGCAGAAAATCACGCATGAAAGGCATTTACACGATCGCTTTGCTGTTGGCTTCCAACATTTTCATGACTTTGGCCTGGTACGGGCATCTTAAATCCGACAGTTCCAAAAAATGGACCTTTTGGGCATTTACAACAGCCATTCTACTGAGCTGGGGAATTGCCTTTTTTGAATATGTTTTGCAAGTTCCAGCCAACAAGATCGGTTATAAAGGCAATGGAGGACCGTTCAGTTTGATCCAACTGCGCGTAATCCAAGAAGTGATCTCACTCGTCGTTTTTATGATCTTTTCGTTACTTGCCTTCAAAGGCGAACAATTCAAATGGAATCACATCGCCGCATTCGGCTTGATCGTTGTGGCCGTGTATCTGGTGTTTAAGAAGTAAAAGGTATTAAGAGAAGTTACACCGATCAATTCCGTACTATCTTCAGAAAAGTCTGCCACATGATCTTGAGATCGGTAGACAACGTTGGACGTGCCAGGTACTTTTTATTCAGTTCGATCTTGGCAGGCATGATCTCATCAATATAGGTTTGACGCGGGTTTTCGGAAGCACCCAGCAATTCGTTCTCTTTGAAATATTCCAACGAAGCAAAATCGGTGATTCCCGGTCGAACATTCAAGATCTGACGTTGGTCCTCCGTATACAGATCCACATATTCCTGCACTTCTGGTCGTGGACCAACAATGCTCATTTCTCCCACTAAAACATTTAAAAATTGCGGAAATTCATCCATTTTCGTTTTTCGGATGAAGTAACCTACTCGGGTAATTCGTGGATCGCGCATCCCTACTGTTAATGTTCCCAATTTATCAGCATTTGGTCGCATTGTGCGGAACTTCCATAATTTAAATGGCTTTCCAAATCTACCTACACGCGTTTGCCGATAGAACACTCCTCCCCGACTTTCCAAGACGATCAACAAAGCAATGATCAACCCAAAAGGGAGGAAACATAGCAAAATGATCATGGAACAAACTATATCGAAGACGCGTTTCATCCAAGCACGTGTTTCACGGCATTTTTAACCGCTGAGATCACAATTTGAACCTGTTCATCCGTCAAATCGAAATACACCGGCAAGGTGATCTCATTCTCATAACTGGACCAAGCTTGAGGGTAATCCGACATGTTATAACCTAAATTTTTGTAAGCCGTCAAAATTGGTAACGGTTGAAAGTGCACGTTCACAGAAACATCCTGATCAAAGATCGCTTGCATGATCGCATCGCGCTGCGCTTCCGAAGCACCACCAATACGCAATTGATACAAGTGGTAACAACTTTCGCGATCAGCATCTTTCATTTGCGGAAGTACGGCCCATGACTCCTTGGAAAATCCGTCGTTATATGCTTCACAGATTGCTTTTCTGCGATCCAAATTTTCCTGAAAACGCTCCAACTCCACCAATCCTATTGCCGCTTGGATGTCAGTCATGTTGCATTTATACCCAGGAACAACGACGTCGTAACGCCAATTCCCTTTTTGAGTTTTCGCCAGTGCATCTTTGCTTTGACCGTGCAAACTCAACATGCACAACTCTTTGTAAAT
>CAYLJB010000147.1:0-5151 GCA_964383785.1 uncultured Fluviicola sp. | reverse complement strand
TACAAATCCAATTACTAATCCATACATAGACATAGCTATAATAAAACCAATACTAAAAGCTTCCATTATTCTATTCTTAAAAATTCAGCCTGACCATATTTTAAAAACCATTCTTTGTTCTCTTTGTATTTCTCAATTACTGCATTGATCATTACAAGCTCATCTAAATTCGATGTGGTTAATTTAATAATAACATCCTCAATGCTATTTAAGATATTTGTAGTCATTTCTGCATCAGCTTCATATATCTTTCTGTACTCATCATAAACAGTTGATTCAAGGTGTAATATCACTTTGTTAAGTAAATGCTTTAAAGCACCGTTATATTGCTTTGTGTAGCGTAGATTCTCGTTGCATTCTAAAAGAAGTTGTGATAACAAAACACTTTTTAAATATTCTAGTTGTATTGGATTATTGTTCATTTTTATTGTATTCGTTAAACACTTTTCTTAAATCATTAATTATATCTCTCCAACAAGAAGCACAATTGCTATCGTCTAATTTTACTTCAAATACTCTAAAGTAAATACCTTGAATTTGCCATTGTTCATTTGGAGTTAAGCTACCTTTCTTAGGTGACACAAAAGGCTTTAATGCTTCGTAGTCCGATTCAGTTAAGCAATTAACTTTTTTCCTATATGGAATTAAATTATTAAGCTTTGCCTTTCGTTCTTCGCATCCACAATCTAATCCTGTTGCTTTGCTAAATACTTCTACTACTTTTTTAATCCCTGTTACTTCTGTAATTTGCTCTATAGTATCTCCTAAACCACGAGCTGGTGTTTTTCTTTTTGCCATTAGTACATCATATTATAATCGTTATTAATATATTCTTGATAATCATTTTCAAATTTTTCTTTCAAAATAATCTTATAATTCTTAATTGAATTAAATATTGAAATCAAACTGATATTTGTTTCTTTTGCTATATCGCGCATAGATAGATCTGTATCTCTGTATAGCTTAAATAGTTTCCTATCGTACCAATCCCAATTTTTTATTTCTTCATCTATTAGCATACATATATCATTGTAAGCTTTGTGCTCCTCTAAATTAGAATCATCAAATAATTCCCAACACCCATCAAAAGATACTTTGTTAATCTTTTTCTTTTTATTATAGTATTGATAAAATAAAGAACGCAAAGTAAAATACATATATCCTTTTCGAACTTCACCTGATGAATCTAAAAGTTTATCTGCATCTGCATATTTCCATAATGCAATATAAGACTCTTGAACTATGTCTTCTGCATAATCATACTCTCCAAATGTTTGAATAACTTTTATCCAATCGTTATGGTACTGTGCCACCTTGGCTAACCATTGATTATTCATACGTTGTCCAAACTATTGTAAAGCAAATTACACCTAAAAGAACTTGAATAGTGTGTTCTGTTACACGATCTTCTTCTTCAGCATCGTAAAGCCATCCAACCATAAAACCAATAATAGGATTTATAATTAATTCCCCTCCGTACTTTTGAATCATCATTAAGATAATCCAACAAACTGCTGCTATAGCAAATAAAATTGTAATCATAAATAAATTTTTGCGTTAATAATACACTCTTTCTTTTCTGATTGTATTGGTCTCACTTGAAAATTTACATTAATATGCGTTAAATTTGTGTCCGTTTGATAATAATGCTTAACTGCTTCAGCTACATCAGTTAAATGCACTTCGTTTTCTAATCCTAATAATTCTTCTATTTGTTCTAACTTTAAAAGTAAGTCTTTAAAATATGAAAACATCACAGGATTATCCGAATAAATTAATCCTGTTCTTGAAGCTGTATTCTGTAATTCTTTAATATGGTTTAAAATTGTTGTTCTCATTAGGTAAATATATTAAATAGTTATTAACAATTAGAATACTCCTTTTAGTGGATCATATAATGCTCCTTCGACCTGAGGCAATCCAAAGTTGTTTACTTTAAAGCTAAACGTTTCAAATGATGCATTCCTGCTTCTTTTGCAGCTTACGGTTACTAAATCTTTGTTTACTGTATTAAGTTCTAATTGTATTTGTGTTTCTGTTTTCTTTTCTAAAAATGAACCTAAATGACCTGTGGGTTTATCTGAGCCAAAGTTACTATGTATAACTGTTATAATATGACAATTTAATTCCTTTGTCCATTTCATTAACTTTTGAACTACTGCATTAGATTCTTCTATATTATTTACATCAGAACATAAATCAGCTACACCATCTATAATTACTAAACCAATATTTTTACCTTCAAGCTTCTTATATAATACGTGTTCAATAAGTAAAATTCTTTCTTTAAAGTCCAATTGTCTTAAACCGTATGTGTGATATTTATCAGTATCAACTTCAGTCATATCTAACGGTCTTTTAAATACCATTTGACAATGAAAAGCTCCCTGTTCAGTATCAAAATGTATTAAGTGCTTGCCATCTCTATATCCTCTTATATCTCCCCCAAAAGTATCTATTTGGCCTTTCATATAAATTGCACTCAAAAGCGATATAAAAAAAGTTTTCTTACTTTTTGGAGGTGCTTGAATAAAACTAAAGTTACCATAAGTTCCAATTGCCAATGGGTATTCTTTTAACCCATCTTTAGTTTCATAAGTTTTAAATCCAAGTGATAAAGCAGGATCAGGATGTTCAATTTTTTGCGTTGGATCTATACGTAATTCTTCTTCGTATAATTCCATTAATATTTCTATTGCATCTGCATCAAGCTTATTCATTATTTATCTTTTATAAAAGTGCCGTTTTCCATTTTCCCTGTTCGTTTGCATATAACACTGTAAGCGCTATAGATACAATCTTCAATGTTATACCCTGCTAACTTAGATAAATTAGTTAATACAACAACACAATCCCCAATAGCGTCTATAATTTCTTCTTTGTCGTTATTCAATAAAGCTTTTGCTAATTCGCCTGATTCCTCTTGTAGTTTTATATATTGTGTTTTTACATCACCTTTGTCAAATATACCTTTTTCTTGTGCCCAATTTCTTATATCGTTGAAAATATTAATCTCAACTTTTTTATTTGCTTTAATAAAGTTAAGCAACGCATCAATATAAACATACCTTTCTTTATTGTGTTGTGATGCAGCATTGTGTTTAAGGATCCAATCAATTACGCTATCCGTAAATTCAACGTGTTCGCCATTTTGAAGTTCAAGTACCATTGGAAATTTATATCCGGTTAAACTTTGATCTTTAGTATTTTTAAAAGTTATTGTTCTATTTGTTAAATGTATCATATTGCTCATATTTTTTTTTGTTTTATTTATAATTAGTTGTAAGTATGAATTTTTATCTTGTTTGTAATTAAAATAATTTTGATAATATATTTCAGCATCAGAAGCATTTTTAATACTGCTTGTCTGATAAAGTATTTCGTAATCAGTATACCCTTGTGTTAACTCAACTCTTCGCTGTATGTTATTTGTACACCCAACTTTAATTTCTTTTATGTGATAAATATAGTACATACTTAAACGGCTACTGCTGCGGTTATTTTTTTACCTGATTGATAATTAATTATTTCCAAATTATTATTAATATAAGTGTATTTTGGTAAATTAAAAATTGGTTGTAATAAATATTCTTTTATAGAATCAATTTGATTTTTATAAATGTGAGCATCTATAATTTGCAATTCTAATTTATTAGCTTTTAAATTTGTTTCTGATGCAATATATAACAATGTTTTTGCAAACAAACAAATATCGTATGGAATTCCTAAAAATAAATCTCCTGATCTTTGTACAACAAACATATTCAATTTTTTATTTTTATCCACATAAAACTGAAAATATAAATAACAAGGCGGTAATGCCATCTCTTCAAGCTGTAACGGATTCCATAAACTAATTATATGTCTTCTGCTATCAGGATTTGTTTTAAGGCTATTTATAAGCATCTTTAATTGATCGTAATATTCACTATTAAAGTTTCTTAATTGATGTCCGTAAACAGGTCCTAAATCGCCCGCTTCATTTGCCCACGCATCCCAAATTTTTATATTATTATCTTTAAACCTTTGAATATTTGTTTCGCCATTTATAAACCAATCAAATTCAGTATTAAAAGTATTTGGAAACATTTTTCTACCCGTTATAATTGGAAATTTTTTAGATACATTTACTTTTATACTTTGATTAAATAAAGAATAACTACCAACTCCTGTTCTGTCATTTCGTTCAATTCCATTTTTCAAACAATTATTTAAAATTGATTGATATTTTTTTTCAAAGCTATTCATTTGATTTGTTGTTTGAGTTGTTTAAAGCAGCTATATAGCCAACACAATCAAGTAATGTATCTTCTTTTATATTATAAGCCATTCTGCTTATTTTTAATGCGATCATACACTTATAAAAGTCTTCTCTTGTTATTTCTTTATTACAAAGAATTGACGCAACAGATGCAGCTTTTTCCATAGACTCATCAAATGGGCCATACATTCTTTCTTTTTCTTCAGAACGTAAGTTTATAATTTTGTTTGCTTCTTCTAATATATTCATTTTTAATATTTTTAAGTTAAATAAAAGGGAAGCAAATTATATTCACTTCCCTGATAAATTTAAAACGGCAAATCTGATTCTACTTCTTTAGCAGTTGCAGGTTGCTCTTTTTTTACAGCTACAATAGTACCATCAGTCCATACTACATTCCCGTTACCAATATAGTTCTTAGCTTTTTTAGCTTCTCTTTCTTCTTTGGTTTGTGAATCTGTTAAAGAAACATTTTGCCCCCATTGATTAGCTTCGTCATTTACCCCAATAGTGAAGTTGTAATAAACTGCGCCATCTTTACCGGCTACAAATTTTTCTTTTGGTAATTTGTCAACTCTTAAACTTACATTAATTAATGCACCCATAATATTTATTTTTTGATTGTTTACTTTGCTTACTCTATTCAGTTTTCAGCTACCCTGTTTTTTATGTATTATTTTACTTTTAGTAATTCGTCTTTTACCGCTTTGGCTAATTTATACTTTTTTTCAATAGTATCAATATTTCCCCCATCAATTAAATAAGCAACCGCTTTATTATATTCAGGTGTGTTTAAATTAAGCCATTTTTTATCATCAGTATTATAAACAGTATTTGTAGTTCCGGTTCCACCTATGAATGTTCCAGAAAGGTTTTTATCTGGTGTTTTA
>CAYLJB010000146.1:3484-5154 GCA_964383785.1 uncultured Fluviicola sp. | reverse complement strand
TTGGCTGATAAACCAAGTCGCGGCTTTGAATTGCTGTTCAGCACCAAATTACTGCACCAATTCTTCCCGGAAATGGTCGCCTTGTACGGTGTGGAAACACGCAACGGAAAAAGTCACAAGGACAACTTCTACCATACACTTGAAGTACTGGATAATATCTGCTTGAATACGAATGACTTGTGGTTGCGCTGGTCGGCAATTTTACACGACATTGCCAAGCCACCTACGAAGCGCTTCGATAACGAGGTTGGCTGGACTTTCCACGGACATGAAGATCTCGGAGCACGCATGGTTCCGAAATTATTCAAGCGCATGCGCCTTCCGCTCGATTCGAAAATGAAGTACGTGCAGAAAATGGTGCGCTTGCACTTGCGTCCAATCTCTTTGGTGAAAAGTCACGTTACCGACAGTGCGGTACGTCGCCTACTTTTTGAAGCCGGCGATGACATCGATGATCTGATGCTCTTGTGTAATGCCGACATCACCTCGAAGAACGAATTCAAGGTGAAAAAGTACCGCAACAACTTCGAGATCGTCAAGCAAAAACTGAAAGATTTGGAAGAAAAGGATCGCATCCGCAACTTCCAGCCTCCGGTTTCAGGCGACATGATCATGCAGGCCTTCAATATCGGTCCACGCAGCGAGATCGGCACGATCAAAACACGTATCAAGGATGCCATTTTAGAAGGAACCATCCCGAACGAAGAAGAAGCAGCAAAAGCCATGATGTACGCCATCGGTGCCGAATTGGGATTGGTTCGTGCAGATTGATTATCTTGGACTCATGAAGGTCCGACAGCTCCTGTTTTCTTGGTGTATCTTTCTCGTCGCACCGCAATTCCATGCTCAGGAAAAAGCAGTAGGAATGACGTTTTCACCCTTGTCCTTACTGGACTTTTACAACGGCACCCATATCAAAGGAGGCGTTTATTTGCAGTTTGAAAAATGGATCGCTCATTCGGAACTTGGCGTCTACACTCCCGGCGAAAAATTCAACATCACCGCCTTTGAATCGATAGACGGATACAACATGCGTCAAAGCCTCCATTATCGACTCCAAGAAAATTCCGGATTAATGCTCGGAGCAAATTGGTATCACAAAGAACAAGGATTATTACTGAACGATGAAACCATGGACGGAATCGTTTATTCCACGCATATTCAACGCACCATTAACACCTACAATCTGCATGTCGGATATCTGGCTCCTATAGGCACCAAACAAGAGTCCTTTTCCCAATTGCTCATTTGGTTCGAAGCGGGTTTAGGCGCACGTCATCAACGCATTCGCAATCCGTATTCCTCTTATTTGTCCAATTCCAAGGAATGGTATGACTCCATGCACAGCACTGGACTTGAAGCTGGAAATCGTTGGATGCCGAATTTGGATTTTTCCATTCGTTTGTTGTGGAAATGGTGAGGTCCTATTTTTTCGACCGATAATCCACAAAAATCCTGTTCGAAACGAGCAGTTTATTAACTTTGCAGAAATTCAAAAAACTACATGAGCACTCTCAAGTTCCGCGTGTTGTTGGACAGCGAAAAAGATGTGGAAATTTTCCGAGACATTGAAATTGACGAAAACAGCAATTTTGAAGTCTTTTACCGCAGTATTTTAGCGGCTTTCAATTTTGAAGGACAGGAGATCGGTTCCTTCTTCATGTCAAATG
>CAYLJB010000146.1:0-3450 GCA_964383785.1 uncultured Fluviicola sp. | reverse complement strand
CGTTATTCAGACGATGATCCAGATATGCCAAGCGTGATGAACGAAGCGATCTTGAAAGATTACGTTGAAACGGAAGATCAAAAGATCATTTTGGTGTACGATTTCTTGCGCATGTGGATCTTCTTGATCGAATTGATCGAGCGCAGCGAAAAATCCATTGATAAGCCGCTGGTTGCTATGGCCGTTGGTACTGCTCCACCAGAGGATTCTAAGTTGGTCCAAGACGATCTTTTCTCCGGAGAAGAAGGCGAAGATGAAGAGTTCGACGAGTTTGGAGAGGATTTTGAGGACGGCTACGATCAGGAAGATTTTTCCGGGTACGAGGAATACGATTATTAATACAGACTTAAAAGACACAAGACTAAAGACCAAAGACAAATTGCTTGTCTCAGTCTTGAGTCGGTAGTCATAAGTCTTTCAGTCTAAAGCAATGAACGACAAAAAAAACGGGGACCCAATTGGGTTCGCCATTCAAGAATACAGCAAGAAACGCAAACCGGAGGACATCATCGTCTCTTCGGATATCTGTGAGGATGATATCATCCCTGTAGAGGTCTTGTTCCGCAATTTCGAGGAAATGCCCGATATCGAAAAGGAAGCCTTGGCGCTTTGTAAAGGGAAAGTACTCGATGTGGGTGCCGGTGCCGGAGTTCACGCGTTGCACTTGCAAGACCTGGGAATGGACGTTACATGTATCGATGTTTCTCCGGGAGCCGTTGATTTCATGAAGGCAAACGGATTGAAAGCCGAACGCATCAACTTCTTCTCGTTAAAAGACAAAAAATACGATACGATCCTCTTGTTGATGAACGGGATTGGAATCGCCGGCAAATTGTCGAATTTACAACGTACACTGGAACACGCAAAGTCACTATTGAACAAAGGCGGTAAGATCTTGTGCGATTCATCAGATATCAAATATTTGTACGAAGACGAAGACGGTTCGTTATGGATCGACCTGAATTCAGAGTACTACGGGAACTTCCGTTTCCAAATGAAATACAAAAAAGAAAAAGGTCCGTGGTTCGACTGGTTGTATGTAGACTTCGACAACTTGTTCCAAACCGCGAAAAAAGCGGGATTGAAAGCACGCCGCGTGACCGAGATCGACGACCATTATTTAGCCGAACTAACCTTGGAAGAAGCATGAAAAGCATCCTGATCCTCCTCTGCTGTTTCCTGGGATTTGTTTCAATTTCTCAAGAGAACTCCTTGCTTTATAAAGTAAGCGGCGAGAATGGAAAAGTGGCTTACATCTACGGAACCATGCACATGTTGCCGGATTCCTTATTCTACTTCCCACCGAAATTGGAAAAGATCTTGTCCAAATCTTCGGAATTGGTTTTGGAGGTCGATAACATCACCGATCGTTCGAAGGCAGAATACTTGTTGACCCTGAAAGAAGGTTCTTGTTTTGATCTATTCACACCGGAACAAAAAGACAGCGTTATACAATGGGGATCAACCTTGTTGCGCATGAAGCCGGAAGCCTTCGAAAAAGGATTTGCCAGTAAAAAGCCTTTTACCTTGATGCAATTGAGCATGCAAGGAATGATGAATGGCCCGGTAAAATTCATGGAGCTAGAACTCATGGGGCGCGCTGCGAATTACAAATTGCCAGTTACCGGATTAGAAACCATGGAATTTCAGATCAGCGTATTCGACAAGCTGCCGGATTCTGTGATGAATGTGATGATCATGGACTTGATCCGTCACCCGGAAAGCAACAAGGCAACCTATGCTGAAATGTATGCCATGTACCAACAGCAAAATATAGAAGCACTGGCTAAATTGATCGAAAGTTCTGATGAAATGGCCGGTTCTACGGATGTCTTGTTGATTCAACGCAATAAGAACTGGATTCCCGGAATCGAACAAAAGATGTCGAAGAACGGTTGTTTTGTAGCCGTTGGCGCCGGGCATTTAGGTGGCGAGCAAGGCATTTTGCAATTACTGAGAAACAAAGGGTACAAAGTAACTCCCATTCGTTATTGATCATGAAGCACATTCTTTTTTACAGCGTTTTGATCTTGTCGTTGACAGCATGTAAAACCTACTCTGACGACGAGAAAACGAATTTCAACCAAGAAGTTTTGAAGATCGCCAAAAAGAAAGACCCCAAGGTTCGTCAATCTTCTTCAGGTCTTTGTGTGATCCAGCTTGAGCCGGGAACGGGAGAAGAAGTGATCCAACGCGGTAGTAAGTTGAAAATTGAATATAAAGGCACACTTAAAAATGGGAAAGTGTTCGATCAAACCGAACCGGACATTCCCTTTGAAGCGAATTTAACCGGATTGATCGGCGGTTTTCAGGAAGGTTTATTGGGACAAAAAAAAGGAGCTAAATTGATCCTTGTAGTCCCACCCCACTTGGGTTACGGTGATGAAAAGACCGGAGAAATCCCCGGAAATTCGATCTTAATCTTTGAATTAGAAGTAGTTGATTTTATCTAATTCACGGATTCAAAAAATTGCATTCACTTTTTCAATTTAATTTCTGGAAAGGGTGTGCTATTCAAAAAGAAACACCTATTTTTGGGTGCATTAAAAAAGAAACAAAATTCTCAAAACATGAGCGTTCTAGTAAATAAAGACTCGAAAGTAATTGTTCAAGGGTTCACGGGAAGTGAAGGTACTTTCCATGCCGGACAAATGATTGAATATGGAACAAACGTTGTAGGTGGAGTTACACCTGGAAAAGGAGGTTCAACACACTTGGATCGTCCTGTATTCAACACAGTTGCTGATGCAGTTGCAAAAACTGGCGCTGATGTTTCTATCATTTTCGTTCCACCTGCATTTGCAGCAGACGCGATCATGGAAGCAGCGAACGCGGGTATCAAAGTGATCGTTTGTATCACGGAAGGTATTCCGGTGAACGACATGGTGAAAGCTAAAGAATACATCAAAGGATATAATTGCCGTTTGATCGGACCAAACTGTCCGGGAGTTATTACTGCTGGTGAAGCGAAAGTTGGTATCATGCCAGGATTCGTTTTCAAGAAAGGTAAGATCGGTATCGTATCTAAGTCTGGTACCTTGACATACGAAGCAGCTGACCAAGTAGCGAAAGCTGGATTGGGAATCACAACTGCAATTGGTATCGGTGGTGACCCAATCATTGGAACTACTACACGTGAGGCTGTAGAGTTGTTGATGAACGACCCTGAGACTGAAGGAATCGTTATGATCGGTGAGATCGGTGGTTCTTTGGAAGCAATTGCTGCACGTTGGATCAAAGAGAACGGAACAAAACCAGTTGTAGGTTTCATCGCAGGTGAAACTGCACCAAAAGGACGTACAATGGGTCACGCTGGTGCGATCGTTGGTGGAGATGACGATACTGCAGAGGCGAAAAAACGCATCATGCGCGAGTGTGGAATTCACGTAGTGGATTCTCCTGCTCACATCGGTGCTAAAATGGCAGAAGTATTAGGCGTTACAGCTTAAT
>CAYLJB010000145.1:0-5188 GCA_964383785.1 uncultured Fluviicola sp. | reverse complement strand
TGACAATTATGTAAGTCCGAATGGAAAATATCGCGTATTGGTAGCACCTGATCCGAATGATCACCCATGGCCTAAAGCATTGCGTATGGGGGTTGCCGTTCGTAGTATGGCCTTGTTGAAAGATGTTCCGATCTGGTACGAATTGTGGCGTAAGATAAACGGTTTCCCTCCGAATTATTACCTGCCGAAAAAAGACAAATCGGATAACAAGGAAAAGAAATGAAGACAGTTCTAAGCATATTGCTCGTAGGATTCAGTTTTTGCTCGCTTAAAGCTCAAGATACGATCCGAGAGATCACGCTTGATCAGTATTTGGCGCAGCTCAGAGAGCACCATCCAGTTGCACTGATCGCCACAAATAATGTTTCTCAGGCGGAACAGATCGTTCGTATGTCCAAAGGAGCTTTCGATCCGGTGCTATTTGGTGGTATCGATCAAAAGTATTACGAAGGAAAAACATACTATAGTACTATCAACAGTGGACTAAAGATTCCGACGCGTTTGGGATGGGATTTCAAAGTAATGGGAGATTGGAATCGTGGTACTTACCTGAATGCTGAACAGGTTGTTCCCGAAGACGGACTGACCTATGTGGGGGTAGATATTCCTATTGGTCGCGGAATGTTCACCGATGAACGCAGAACACAGCTGAAACGTGCAGGTGTCGCTTACAACCAATCTATTCTGGAGCGCCAATTGGCACTGAATGATTTGCTTTACGAGGCGGGTCAGCAATTCATCTATTGGCAAGAACAATACATGCAATTGCAATTAGCCGAAGAAGGATTCCGTTTTGCGCAATTACGCTACGAACAAAGTAAGGCCAATGCAGCCATTGGTGAACGCGCCAGTATTGATACAGTAGAGGCATCGGCACAATTGTATCTGCGTCAACTGGATATTTTCCAACGCCGCTTGAATGTCCAAAATGCGCGTTTGGGTGTAGAAAACTACATGTGGGAACAAGGAAAAATCCCACTTCGTTTAGACACGATTGTTGTACCTGCTCCATTAGCTTTGGAAGCCCCAAGTTTGAATCTGAATGATTCCGTGCAAAATCACCCGGTTCTGCAATGGTACGGACTCAAAACACGCGACCTGCAATTGGAACGCAAACTGAAATTGGAACAACTGAAACCTCAATTCAATGTGCAATACAACTTGTTACAAACTCCCCAAGACTTGGTTTCTTTCAATTACTCGATCAACAATTACAAATGGGGCGCAACGATGTATATGCCAATTCTCTTGCGGAAAGAACGATCCTCTCTACAAATAACCAATATCAAATTGGAGAATGTGGCCTTGGAACAAGCTCAAAAACAACGTGATCTGAGCACCAAACAGCAACAAGTACGCAACGAATTGCTTACAGTAAATGACCAGGCCAACACCGCGTTCACCATTGCACAACGCTACCGACAATTAGCAGAAGCAGAACGTCAATTGTTTGAATTGGGTGAAAGCTCTTTGTTCCTGATCAACGCACGCGAGATCAGTTACCTTTCCGCACAGGGCAAATACCTGGAATTTCTGGCAAAGAACCAAAAGGCATTACTCTCCGAAAAATTCGTGCTCGGTATTCTCGGTTATTGATCACTCGTTGCTGCGTAGTGCATTGCGGTCTTTTTCATCGCGCAAGATCAAGCGTAATGATGAATCCCCAGTAAGATAACTCCACGCCCAATTGAAGAAGATCGTCAGTTTATTTCGCGCACTTAAGATCAACATCAGGTGTAGAGACATCCAAACGATCCAGGCAAAATAACCTTGAAACTGAACGAAAGGAAGTTCAACCACCGCTTTGTGTTTTCCGATCGTTGCCATCGTGCCTTTATCCGCATACTCAAATTCCGTTTGCGTTTCTTGATTCCATTTGCGCTGAAAATTCTTTGCTAACAATTTCCCTTGGTTGATGGCTACATTGGCCAATTGTGGATGACCATTTGGATACTTTGACGTTTCCATATAAGAGATGTCTCCGATCGCATAAATATGCGGATAGCCTTCAACTCGAGATGTTCTGTCTACCACATAGCGCTGTCTCACCAACTTTGCTTGTTCCAAACCGGAAATAACATTTCCTGTTACCCCTGCTGACCAAATGACCGTTTGCGTAGGAATTGTCTCTCCGGAATCCAATTTAACCAAATGACCATCGAAATCGGTTACACCTGTCGAAGTGCGCACATCTACTCCCAGTTGTTCTAAATATAAACGGGCGTATTTCTGTGATTTCGGACCCATGGCATTCAACGGATTCGGACTGTGTTCAATCAAGATGATACGCAGATCTGAAAAATCAACGTGCGGATAATCCTTCGGAAGCACAACTCGTTTCATTTCAGCAAAAGCTCCTGAAAGTTCTACACCTGTTGGTCCGGCTCCAACGATCACGATGTTCATGAGTTCGTCGCGTTCTTCATCGGATGCAAAAGGTATTTTCTCAAATTTGGTGAGAATGGTATTGCGAATGTGGATCGTTTGTTGCGTGCTTTTCATGGCCATGGAATACTTTTCCAAATTGGCATTGTGAAAGAAATTGGTTTTACAGCCTGTAGCAATCACCAGTTCATCAAATGCTATTTCTCCCATTGAGGTGTGTACAACCTTCTTTTCCGGATCAACATGTTCAACTGTTGCATACCGAAAATCTACGTTTTTGCTGCGTTTAAAGATCGACCTGAAAGGAAAAGAAATACTGGATGGTTCCAAGCGAGAACTGGCTACCTGATAGAATAAAGGCTGGAACATGTGGTGATTTTGCTTATCGATCAGAATCACATCACACGCTTTGTTGGATAATTTCTTGGCCAGATTCAACCCTGCGAATCCTCCGCCAATAATGACAACTTTTTTACGACTCATGGCTCATTCATTTAGTTCCATGTTGTCGTTTCCGGGTGTTTTAGCGACACAAAAGTTAGTCAATAAATCCACTCAAAAAACAAAAAACTAATCTTTTTGAAGAGAAAAAGTTGTCATTGAAAGCGACTTGTAATGGATAAAGGTGTTCCCTTCTAACAACTGAACTGAAACGGAATCGAAGTCTTGCCAGCGAAGCTTAGGAAACAATTCCAGTCTGACCTTACACCATTGGTCCACCAGCGGTATTTTAGAGCCATAATAAATCTCCTTACCTTGAATGATCTGACCCGCTCGATAATATTGAATCAGCGCTGAAGGTGTTGTTCCGGAACTTCCAATCTTTACACTAAGATTCAAAAGAAAAGCCGCGAATTTCAGCGAGTCCGTTTCCTTTCTTGATCGGACCGTGATCTTCGGATCGTCTTCAACCACATCTTTTAAATTTTCCGTTATTTCTCCTGAATAAACGCTACTTGAATTTTTGAAATAAACCGTCTCATGTTTGAGCAAACCTACTCCTTTCGGGAACGATTCGAAGGGTACATCATAGAACCATCCATAGCGCAAGTCTTTTTTCAAAAAGACCGTTTGGAATATTTCCTTATTTATACCATCAATGGGTAAAATATTCTCACGAACTTGGAAATCAAAGACCTGATAGAAGTAACTTCCGATAAAAAACACAATCATCACAACCGATCTCCACAACAACCCTCCTATTTGCAACGAAAGTGCGATAGGCAAAACGAGTATCGGGAAGAAGTCTATATAGGATCTTGCACCCAAGCCACCACCGTACCACCAGCACCACCACGATGACAGAACATATGTCAATACTCCAAAGAAGAGCAGCCATCCACAAAACAATTTGAAATTTCTCTTGAACAAGAAAAATACCCCTGGGATGATCAATAGCAACAAGGGAGCATAGACAAACAATCCCTTGTGATAACTAAATAAGATATCCCCTATTTTCGGATCGCTCCAATTGAACCCTTCTTTTTCATACGAATTGAAGCGCCACTTTCCAATTTGGTCATGAACACCTTTGATCTGCAAATAAATGATTAATACCGAACCAATCAACGAGATCCATAAATAGACATTACTTGGGCGAAGAAATCGTTTGATTTGGAACCACCAATTGCGCCAATCGGTTTCAAAAAAAGGAAGGACCAATAAAATGAGAACATTGGTGGGTCGAACAATGAAGGCTAATGAGAGCAAAATAAATAACCAGAACACCTGAATGTTCTTTCGATCTTTCGTCCATTTCACATAGAAATAGAGGATCCACGCTATTAAAGCAAACCCAAAAACATGCGAAAAGCCAATGAAGTAACTGGAATAGAAGCTCAGGTTGGTCCCAAACAACAACGCTAAAATGATAATCAAGGTCCAAACGCGATTGACGTTGAGTAGATCAAACAACTTCATGAGTCCCCAGAAGCCTAAAAAACAATAAAAGAGCGAACCGATGTTGATCCAAAAAAGATAGGGCCAGGAATAGCCATCCTGCGCCTGATCAGCCAACACTGCATGCAAGTGGCCGAAGTAAAAAAACGGACTCAATAGTACTGCAGTACCTGGATAGTATTTGTTGTAAGTCGCACCTGCTCGTATTTCCTGTTCAGTAAAATGCCCGATAAAATCACCAAAACGCTCTTTCGGATAAGCTTTGTTGATCTCGGCAACAAATTCGAAATGTTTCGTTCCGTAAATGTACCATTGAGGCAACCACGCGTAATAACCTGATGCATCTGAGTGAATCACCTCCATATCTCGCGCTTTTGGGTTGGTCCACCCAAATGAACTATCAGATTTGGAAAAAGATATGGCAAAAAGTAAGACAAAGAAAAGGAGCACAAACCATGTTCTGTTTGTCAATCCTTCTAACTTATCCCAAAATTTTATTGCCATTTAGTGGTTTTTTGCTCCAGATATTGATCCAGAACTACCAATGCTGCCATGGCTTCAACAATAGGAACGGCTCTTGGCACAACACAAGGATCATGTCGTCCTTTCCCGGTGATCACTTGTTCATTCCCTGCCTGATCTATGGTGTTTTGGTCAGTCATGATCGTCGCCACAGGTTTAAAAGCAACTCGAAAGTCGATGGGCATTCCATTGGAAATACCTCCCTGAATACCTCCCGAGTAATTGGTAATGGTGGTTCCATCTTTCAGAAAGAGATCATTGTGTTCTGATCCCCTCATGGAAACACCGTCAAACCCTGATCCGATCGTAAAACCTTTAACCGCATTTATTGATAGCATGGCTTTACCAAGTTGGGCGTGCAATTTATCAAAAACAGGTTCGC
>CAYLJB010000144.1:0-5273 GCA_964383785.1 uncultured Fluviicola sp. | reverse complement strand
ACTTACTTCGTTCGTGTATACGACTACTATCCTGCGAATAATGGGAATTTTGACATTTGTGTGACGGGGCCGGCATCTGCAGCACCTACGAATGATAACCCTTGTAATGCCATTCAATTACCTACAGTTACTTCTCAATGTAATTATTTGGAGTTCTCAAATGTGGGAGCTACAACCACAACCGTACCCGGGGTACCCAGTTCGTGTATTGGAGGATCCGGAGCTGCAATTGGAGGATTTACAACGGGAACAGCAGACGTGTGGTTTGCCATTACCGTACCTGCTTCTGGAACATTATTCATTACTCCTAAACCGAACATGGGTGCCGGACGAATTTCTGATGGTGTAATGGCTCTTTACAGCGGGCCGAATTGCAATACCTTAACACAGATCGTTTGTTCAGACGACAACAACTTCCCAGGATCGAATAATGATTTCCTTCCATTCATTTCAGCAAGTGGTTTGACACCGGGAGCTACCGTTTACCTGCGCTTTTTTGGATTCGGAACTTCACAAGGAGCATTCGGATTATGTGTTACGACAACCAGTAACGATAACTGTGCGAACGCTCTTTACATCTGTGATTTGAACGGTTATTCTGCATCCACATCTGCGGCTTACACTCCAGACAGACCTTGTAACATGCATGGAAACAACGAAACAAGTGCTGGAGTGAATCAACCGGACGGTACCAATACCGGAGGAATCTTTGGTGGTTCGATTTACGATGTGACCATAGAGAACAATTCATGGATCCGTTTCACGGCATCTGCAACTACGGCAACCTTAAATGTTTCGATCGGTGATTGTTGGGTAGGTAATTTCCCAAGTGGAGGAATTCAAATGCAAGTATTTGCTTCGAATGGGAGCTGTTGTAATTTTACACCTGTATCCACTTTTCAAGAAAGTTCTACTGGATTTACGCTTACAGCTACTGGTTTAACGGTTGGTAGCGATTATTACCTAATGGTAGATGGGTACGCTGGTGATATCTGTAACTATACGATCTCCGCTCAAAGTGGCGTGCAATTCCCTCAAATCGTTCCAGTAGCTCCGATCTGTTCGGGACAAAGTGTGGTATTAACAGCACCTCCGGGAGCTACTTCGTATGACTGGGAATACAACGGATCGACTTCGCAATCAGTTACGGTGACCCCGGCAACAACTCAAACTTATTCTGTAGAAGTAACCGGATTGTGCGGATACAAACAAACGCTAACAACCACGGTGACGGTGAACCCTACTCCTGCCGCTCCGGTGATAAACACAAATAGTCCAATCTGTCAGGGAGACAACCTTACGCTAAATACAACAGCTACTGGAGTGTCCTACAACTGGACCGGGCCAAATAGTTTTAGCTCAACGTCGCAAAATAACACCATCAACGGAGCTGGAACACTTCAAGCAGGTGCTTATTCTTTAACAGTAACTCAAAATGGTTGTACTTCACCTGCTTCAAATGCAACAGTAACGGTAAACACTCCAGCTACGGTAAATGCCGGTCCAAATCTCGCTTCTTGCAATGGTGGTGCGGTTTCATTGGCCGGATCTTTTGGAGGCGGTGCAAGTTCGGTTACTTGGTCTGGAGGTGGCGGTACATTTGGATCTACAACCTCTCCTACTTCGAGCTATACCCCAAGTGCGGGTGAAATTGGAGCCGGAGTTGCGAATTTGATCTTGACCACAAACGACCCTGCCGGGCCATGTCCAGCGGTTTCGGATAACGTAAGTATCGTCATTTCGAGTTCTCCTAGTGCGAACTTTAGCTATGCCAATTCCTCTTATTGCCAAAGTGATCTCGATCCAAATCCTGTTTTTGCAGCAGGATCATCGGGAGGGACCTTTAGTTCAACAGGCGGTTTGAGTGTTGATCCATCAACTGGAATCATTGATCTTAGCTCAACTGTTCCAGGCACTTACAATGTAACGAATAACATTGCTGCAAACGGCAGTTGTCCTGCTGCTTCAGCAAATACATCTATAACCATCGTTGCTAATCCAGCCACACCTTTGGCAGTTTACAATAATGGCGTTTGCGAAGGAGGAACCATTCAATTATCCACATCAGGAGTTGCTAATGCAACTTATGCTTGGTCAGGACCGGGATCTTTCTCAAGTGCAGTTCAAAATCCAACAATTGATCCGGCTAGTGCAGCCAACAATGGAATTTACCAATTGGTAGTAACGGTAAATGGCTGTTCTTCAAACACGGGTTCGGTGAATTTATCGATTGTTCCGCTTCCGGTAATTTCCATTTCTGCCCTTGATAGCGTTTTGTGTGCCGGACAAAGTGCTCAATTGACAGCATCGGGTGGCACAACTTATTCCTGGAACACTGGAGAGACCAATGCAACTATTTCGGTATCCCCGAGCAACACTGCTGAATATTTCGTAACAGGAACCAGCAACGGTTGTAGTGCACAAGACTCGATCACTGTTACTGTGAATCCGCTTCCTACAATTACAGTAGATAGCGATGCATCTCAAAACGGATCGCATTGCGTGGGCGGTGATGCAACGATGTTCGCAAGTGGAGGAAATATCTACGAATGGCTTGGTCCGAATGGATTTAATCAAGTCAATGATACGATAGTAATTTCACCAGTTTCCGCTCAAAATGCCGGCACATACTATTTAACCGTTACAGATCTGAATGGCTGCCAAGTTTCGGATAGCATTGAATTGATTGCCGCTCCTGCTGATTTTGCAGCGATAACAGGAGACACTTCCCTATGTCCGGGTGAAACCCTGCAACTGACAGCAAGCGGTGGTGACACATATACTTGGAGCGGACCAAACGCTTTCAATGCAAATACCGCTCAGATTGCTGTGCCTCAAATGAATGGAGGAAAAGCAGGAACCTATCTGGTTATTGTTACCAATCAAGATGGTTGTATAGATACAGCAAGCGCACAAGTAGCGATTGTTGTGCGGCCTGACTGCTTGACAATCCCACAATTGGTTTCTCCAAACGGTGACGGACATAACGAGGACTGGGAAATTCCGGGTCTGGATTATTATCCCAATGCTGAAATTCAAATTTTCAATCGTTGGGGTAACCGCGTATATTTTGTATCACCTTACACGAAAACGTGGACTGGAGAACAAAACGAAGGACTTAGCATCGACGGAAAGTCGGAAAGGCTACCTGTTGGAACATATTTTTACATCATTCAACTCAAGGATGCCGAAGAAACGGAATATAAGGGTTATGTGGAACTACAATACTGATCTGACATGAAAAAACACGTATTATTTTTCCTTGGACTGACCAGTATTTTCGGTTCTTTTGGTCAACAAGATGAGCAATCCAGTTTGTACATGCAGAATCCCTTGTACTACAACCCAGCTTATGCCGGAAGTCGACAAAGTATCAGTTTGGTTTCTCTGGCACGTTTTCAATGGGTAGGTTTTGATGGAGCACCCATGTCGCAATGGTTTTCTGTTCATAGTCCGGTTGCAGGAGACCGTTTGGGAATTGGCGGACATTTCGTCAATGACAACATTGGTAGTCGCAATCGCACAGCAGGTTATTTGACCTTGAGCGCAAACGTTCAATTGAATAAAAAACGTCATCGTTTGGCACTTGGAGTTAGTGGCGGTGCTGATTTCATGAGCTTTGATTTCTCAAATTTGAACGTAACTGATCCCAACGATCCTTACTTTGGACAGCGCTTTACGAGCACAAAACCCAATTTAGGTGCCGGAATCTATTATTACGGAGACCGCCATTTTGTAGGGATCTCCTCTCCCCGCTTGATCGAAGCTAAATTGGATGACGCCAATACCTTGATCTCAACTATCAATCAACGTCACTTCTTTTTCACTGCCGGAGGAATGATCCCCTTGAATTCAGTTGTTCAATTGCGTCCTTCTACCATGATCAAATACACGCCGAATGCGCCGCTGACAATGGATTTCAATACCTCTTTTCTGTTCTATGAAAAATGGTGGTTTGGAGCCATGTACCGTTTTCACGAATCTGTTGGTGTGAATGCATTATTTCGCATCAAGGATAAATTCCAATTGGGTTATGGTTATGATTTTGCGATCAACCAGATCCGTACTTATCAGCAGGGAACACATGAGATTTTGCTGACTTACGATTTCAATTACAAAAAAGCCGTTTACGCCTCACCTCGTTATTTCTGATATGAAACTATCTCTATCGATATTCTTCTTACTGCTTTGCCCTATTTTGTCATTCGGTCAAGTTAAAGCCAAAAAAGCCGATGATCATTTCAGTAAACTGGAGTATTACCACGCCGCTCCGATTTACAAGGAATTGGCAAAAAAAGCCATTAAAGGAAAAGGAAACTGGGAATATGTGCGAAAAGCGGCGATTAGCTATAAAAAGCTCTTCCAATACAACCAGTCGAAATATTACTACAGTAAACTCCATGAGACCAATCGTCTTACTGAAGAGGATTACGTTGAATACATAGATCTCTTACGAACTATTGGAAAATATGATGTGGCAGATCTCTTATTGCAAGATGGCTACAAAGTATATCCAAACAATAATTTCGTGGCACTATTAAAGGATCGAAACAAGAATTTAAGTCCGTTAATGGCTGATTCTTCGATCTATTCTATTGAAGGATTACAAATCAATTCAGACCTCGGTGACTTCTGTCCTACCTTTTACCAAAAAGGGATCTTGTACATGTCGAAAAGTAAAAACGCAGGATTCTTGAATACCCGTTACGGCTGGGATAATTCTTATTTCATCAACATGTTGTACTCCGGATATGATTTGGATAGCTCCATGATGAAACCTGAATTGCTGAAAGATGCCTTTTTCTCGCGCGCTCATGACGGTCCCGTTTCTTTCAGTGCAGATGGCAACTACATGGCAATTACGAAGAATACCCAAAATCGTCAGAAAGGAAATGAGGTGGTTGTTTTAGCGATTTATCTGTACCGAAAAGATGGCGACAAGTGGCTTCAATTAGCGGATTTCCCTTACAACAACCCCGCCTACAATGTCGGTCACGCCTGTTTTTCGCCGGATGGCAAGAAATTGTACTTCGCGAGTGAAGCTCCTGGTGGCTTGGGCGGTGCGGACCTGTACGTTACTGAATTCGTGAACAATTCCTGGTCAACACCTGTCAATTTGGGAACAAGTATCAATACCGATCAGGATGAATTATTCCCCTTCGTTGCAAACAACACCTTGTATTTTTCTTCTAAAGGACATTTTGGTTTAGGAGGCTTGGATGTGTTTTATTGTGAAATGAATGGCAAAGACAACGCCCACAACATGGGCTATC
>CAYLJB010000143.1:0-5362 GCA_964383785.1 uncultured Fluviicola sp. | reverse complement strand
ATGTATGAGGATATTCATGTTAATATTGGTTATCGATTGGATTTACTCGTTGAGTATAAGGTAATAGTTGAATTAAAAGCTGTAAGTTCCATACAAGACATCCATATTTCACAGCTGCTTACTTATCTAAAAATGTCCAACAAGAAACTTGGTTTATTACTCAACTTTAATGTTGAGTTGTTTAAATACGGAATTAAACGAGTTGCCAACGGATATCTTGATTGAATATAATATGATTTCGAATAACGAAATTTACTAAAGAACTTTAGGTTTTTTTCATGCTTAGCATGCTCTGTGTCTATGTGGTTTTTAAATGACGATTCTGGTATATGAGCCCGCGAATAAGGTCTTTGTGCCCTTTGAAATTTGAGAGTGGTTTAGAAAAATGTCCTATGAGCCTTTGCGGTAAAAAATATCACGCTTCTGTAATAAACACAAAGTTACGAAGAGCATAAAGGAGGCATGTTGAATCATTTAGAGCAATAAAAAATAAATAGCTTTGGAATGCCTCCAGCAGGTTAGGGAAAGGAAATTTTAGTGCCTACCTAAACCTATTGACAGGATTCCCGTATTAACAGCAACTAAATTGTTGATTATGGAACCTCTTATTCATTTAAGCCCCTTGGCTTTGGTAATTGCAACGCTTGCCTTCTTTGTTTTTGGATTTTTGTGGTATACGCCCTTGTTTGGAAAAGTTTGGGCGAAAGAAATGGGTTTTGAGCGCGACAAAATGAACGTTACCACGGGATTCATGGTGCGTAGTTTGATTCTAAATTTTCTGGGAAACTTTTTATTAGTGTTCGTGTTGGCTCATAATACACAGGCTTGGGATGCACGCGCGTGGGGTCATGAATTGAACTTTGTGAACGACACAACCGCTGCAGTCATGTCGGCATTTTTTACGTGGTTAGGATTCTTCTTGCCGCAAGATTTGAACACGGTTACCTGGCACATGAAATCCTGGAAACTTTTCTGGATCAATACAACCTATCATTTATTATCGTTGATGCTAGTTTCATTCATTCTTGTGTTTTTAGGATAGGCTGCAGAAGATTTTGTTTTACTAAAAAGGGCGCTTATTTTAAGCGCCCTTTTGATTTAACGTTGAATGTTTATTTTTTCAGTTTGTTTTAATCCTTTTAGCCAATAGAGCCCACTAGGATATGCGGATACATCAATTGCTTTTGCTTGATTTGCTTCAATCGCAATTGTAAAAATGATTCTTCCAGTGGCATCCGTAAAATCGATAGCTTGAGAGATCGAACTCGTTATTTGAAGCGTAGTCGTAACTGGATTTGGATAAACCGTAAAACCGTTAGCGTTCAGATTTTCAACAATTCCAACATTATTGATAACGATGCAATCACTTTGATTATCACACCCATCAAATGTAACTATACAAGCATAGGTGCCGTTTGATGTTGCGGTGAAAGTAGCATTAGTTTCATTCGCTAATGGTGATAAGTTTGTGCAATCGATCCATTGATAATTATCAGCACCAGCAGGAACACTGAGCGTTAGCTCATTTTGAGAGATCTGTGCATCAACTTCCGGTTTCACGGTAAGCTGGGTTGTAACAACACTATCGCAACCATTTGCTGCTATGAGGGTGTCTTGATAATTACCAGTAGTTGAGTAAACATTTCCATTGATTGTGTAGGTAGTGCCAAAACATATGGAAACCGCATTAGTTACTTCAATCGTTGGTAATACTTGAAGTGAGATAGAATCGGAACTCGTGCATCCTTGTAAATCGGTTGCAATAACAGAAAAATTGGTGTCAGCAGTTGGCGTTACTATGATACTGTCGTTATTTACCCCATTTGACCAAATAAAATCATATGTTCCATCAGCAACCAAGGTAGCAGAAGTTCCAAAGCAAATTGTTGTTGAAGTGGCATTGATATTAAAAACAGGGGCCGGATTTACATTTAAATAAACTGAATCTTCAACCATGTTTCCGCATGCATCATTCAAGCTTAAGTAGTAATACATGCTGTTAACGGGAAAAATCACAGGATTTGCTGCTGTCGAATCCGAAATAGACATATTTGTCCAGGCATATTCAAATGGACCTGTGCCGTTCGTTATAACAGGATTTAATGTCACGCTGTCTCCGGCACAAATAGTTGCATTATCAGCTAAGTCCAAAGACATATTGACAAGCGTGTAAGAAGGCGCTACTGAGGCTGTATTCTTAGTGAAATACCACATATCAGGATAACCGTAGTGAAAATTATTTAATACAGAAGTTGGAAAGGTGTTTTCGGTGCAACTGTTGCAATAACGCATGTCGTAATAAGTCAAGTGTTGTCCGATTTGTGTACTAGTTCCAAAATAATAGCCATCACCTGCTCCTTGAAACAATTGGATCAGATATTGGGTGCCTTGCTGTAACCAAATTGGGTTGCTCAAATTGGAGTAGCTATATTGGGCGGCAGGTCCACTTACTTGAGTTTGTGCTAAAATAGCTTGGGTTGCAAAGTTGAATAGGGTTACAAAACGCGTTGTTCCATTGGGCTCAAGTTTCCCAAAAGCAGTAACTAAAAGGGTTTCATTAGGTGAGAAACGAAAGCCCCTTTGACTGAACCCTACTCCACCCGGACCACCTGAAGCAACACTGTCAGTAGACGAGTGAGGCCCATTAAATGTACCCAAAACGGCACTTACAGGGCTAGAAGCATTGTTGCCGTAATGCATATAAATGTTCTTTGTGGAATTTGCTAGTAATGTGTCTATTTTTACCCAGATCTTAGTTGTTGCTGAGTTCATACCACTTTCAATCCAATAAGAATACATGGTACCACCGGTACATGCCGAAGAAAACCGAATATCGTCGCCTGTAGCTAACATTTCTCCATTGGAAACGAAATTGGCTGTATTGAGGGTTAGTTCTAGTTGGTAATTGATGAGGTCGCTCCCAGAATTTTCCTGAAGTTGAATCGTTTTACTATGATTCCATCCGGGAAGTTGTGCAAATGCCAAAAAGACGGAAGATATTGAAAGTAAGGTTAGAAAGTGTTTCATGTGTAGTGATTTAATGTGCTCAAAGATAGTGTTTTAAAACCAAAATAGTACATTAAAAAGAACGTTTAATAACCCAGACAATTTCGTGTCGGCCCTCTTCATGTATGGAGAAGTCATGCAGCACCGACCAAGCATTCCTTTCAAATAGGTTCCTCAATGTTGCTTTTTGATAGAAATTCATCCAGAGCTGCTGACCGTGACTGTTGGTTTTAATTCCTGGTATGTCCTGTTCCTCGCTCATTGCGGAAAAGTAAAGCACCGTTTCTGAATCCGAGTTTTCGGTTATTTTTTGAATCCATAGGTTTAGTTCTTCATCTTTCCAATAGGGGGCACAAAAGGATGCTATAATGCCTGTATTTGGTAAATGCTCCGCATAGCTGTTCACGTCTAGTGCGTTGCTGCATACTGTTCGAATACGCGGATCAATTTCAGCGGCCAGTTGTAACATGTCTTCTGCCAAATCAATGGCTATGTAAGATTGAATGCTTGAAGATTTATTTAGCAAATACTTGGCGACGTTGCCGGGTCCTGAACCCAGATCCAATACGGTCGCATGCTTGGGAAGTAGGCTTAAGAAGCAATTAAACGCTTCGTGATACAGACTCTGATCAGCGAAACGTGTAGCATAACTCGATGCATGTTCATTAAATATAGACGCAACTTGTTTGGAGTAATTCATAACTTGGTATTGCCGCAAATTAACCTTTTTTGGTTTTTATGCAGGCATCTTGCGTCACTTTTTGCTCGTTTAGACATTATTGGTAAAACGAACCTTATGAAACGAACGCTATCCGCCATTCTTGTTGTTGCTTATTTAGTAGGATCTTGTAGTGATGGCTCTGCCGGGACCAATGCTGCTCGCGAGCTGCCTTCGAATGCCAATTTGGCCGCAGCAATCCCGTTGCTGATATCACTGACTCAGAAAAAAGATTCTGAAAAACCGGTTGTCAAGTTAAACAGAAAGCGTTCAACCGAAGTTCCTTCAGTGAATCCTCCCATTGCGATCAATTGGATGGATAGCTTGAAGAATATGGTTAGCCAACCAGAAGTCGTTTTTCGCGTGAAAGCAAATGCAGATACCATTTTGATAGCGCCGCAAGGAACAAGTATTATCTATGAAGCAAATAGTTTTCTCTTGCCGAATGATCAAGCTGCTTCAGGTTGGGTGGATCTTTCTATCCGGGAATGTTATGATGGGCTTTCGTTTTTTGCCAATGACCTCACAACCTGGACATCCAGTAAACGCATTTTAGAAACTGCGGGTTCTGTATTTCTGGAAGCAAAGCAAGACACGGTAACATTGCACTTGGATCCGAAGCAACCCTTGCAAATTGGTTTCCCAATTCCAATATCACAACAAGAACGTCCGGTTCAGATGCAGGCGTTTTATCAAGATACTACTGAAACGAATTTCGTGCGTTGGCAGGACAACAACGTGCGTGCAGGTGACCGCTTTGCAATGAATACAAATTCGTATCCACGTGATTCAATTATCCGTCGTACCTACATTCACATGGACAGTGCGCATTCCGAGTTGGCCAACCTAAAGCTGATCGATGGAAGCGGAACCCTGCGTTCATGGATGCTCGATCGACAGATTCGTACCAAAGACTTGTCTGAATGGGCCCAAACGGCCGGAGCAGTTAACCTGCGTGTTTCGTTTCATCCAAATGGTAAAATACGTGAGGTGAAATCGACGCATTTGGTGCACCAAGAACGCTTGGATGCGTTGTATTCCTGGTTGAAAACGGCTCCTGTGGTGGACATGCGACAAATAGATGCCAAGGAGTTTTACGAAATCCGTTTGGAAGGTAAACCAATGCAGTCAAATGTTACTTTAGAGGCTTATTTGAAGGAACAAACAGACGAAAATGGGCGCTTGAATCCGAAAGTACCAGCAGCGATCATTGGACGTTACATGCTTACTTCTAATGGTTTGGGATGGATCAATTGTGATCGCTATCCGACCTCATTTACCGAGCGCGTAGCGGTAACATTAGAACGGGAAGAGGGAACATCGTATTACTTGTTGTTGAAGAATTACCAGGCTATGCTGCAACCCAACGAAACGTTTGGCTACGTTACTTTTAACGACATCCCTAAGAACGAACCGGTGCGATTGGTTGCGGTGAAAAACGGAGAAGCAGGTTTGTTTGCCGGTACAAAAGACTTGACAATCAAAGGTCGAACCGTCACTAAATTAGAAGCATCTGAACCAACCGCTGTTGGAGATCTGAAAAAGTTGCTGGAATTGTGATTTAGCTAAAGAGCGATATCACTTGCTGTTCTCCATCCGGCTTGCGAATGCGGATCGTTTTATAGCGGTCGCGACTTA
>CAYLJB010000142.1:3429-5451 GCA_964383785.1 uncultured Fluviicola sp. | reverse complement strand
TCCGAAATTGAAAAAGGAGATTGCTATTTTGCGGGAGAAGATCAAATTGCAAGAGGGAAAGAAGTCTGTATTACAAGGAGTTCCGAACACCTTGCCAGCGTTGATCAAGGCCATGCGAGTTCAAGAAAAAGTGAAGGGCATTGGCTTTGATTGGGATTCATTAGATGATGTGAAGAATAAAGTGATCGAAGAATTCACAGAGTTGCATGAAGCACAATTGGCAAATGATTCCGAACAGATACAGGCTGAATTTGGCGACGTACTTTTCTCTATGATAAACTATGCGCGTTTTTTGAACATCAGTGCTGAAGACGCCCTTGAAACCACCAATCGCAAGTTTATCCGCCGTTTTATGCTAATGGAAGAACTGATCGCGCAATCAGGAAGATCCATCGAAGACATGGCACTAGCTGAAATGGATTCCTATTGGGAAACCGCTAAACAGTCACTTAAGAACCGATAGATTTTTCCGTTTAATCAATAAAACGACCACTTGGTCAAAAATGACAAAATCCATTTGCTAATAACTGTTAATTCCGTAACTTCGACCACTTCAAAAAACTGCAATGAACATGAAACTTTTCCTCTTCCTTATTTCTCTTTTCTGTGGAATCGGATTCACATATGCGCAAGAACATACCGTACGTGGCTTTATCTATGATGGAGAAACGGGAGAACCATTACCTTTTGAACAAGTTCTATTGATCCCTACTGTGAAAGGCGAATCTATTTTGGGAGCGTCTTCGGATGTGAATGGGTTCTTTTCAATTCCAAAAGTTAAGGTTGGAACTTATGTATGTCGCGTAGAAGACATTAACTACAAATTATACGAGCGTGAAGTAAAAGTTGAAAAAGCAACCGGAATTACCGATTTGCGTATCGACTTACTTGCTCCAGACAATACAGGAAACATTGAGGAGGTAGTAATTTCTGCAGAGGCGAAAGCTAAAACTACGGAAGTTTTAATGTCTCAGATCAAGTTGGATAAAAAAGGATTGGAGAGAATCCCGGCAGTGGGTGCTGAAAACGATGTCGTTGGAGCATTCTCAGTAACGCCAGGTGTAGTTACCACAGGTGACCAGGGAGGACAATTGTATGTACGTGGTGGTACGCCAATTCAGAACAAGGTGTTATTGGATGGTATGACAATCTACAATCCATTCCACTCGATCGGTTTCTTCTCGATTTTCGAAACAGAATTGGTAAAGAACGTTGACATTTACACCGGAGGGTTTGATTCTCGTTATGGTGGTCGTATTTCATCGATCATGGATATCACCTACCGCGATGGAAATAAAAAAGACTTTGGCGGTAAAGTATCTGTTTCTCCATTCTTAGGAAAATTGGTTTTGGAAGGACCAATGTACAAGAATAAGAATGGTGGAGGAGCATCCTATGTGCTCTCTGGAAAACATTCCCTTTTACCTTACACTTCGGAACAATTGTACAGAGGCGTGAACAATGGTAATGGATTGCCTTATGAATTTACTGATGGATATGCGAAGGTCACTTTCTTCTCTAACGGAGGTTCTAAGACATCTTTATACGGATTCCACAATCGTGATCAAGTCATATATGACAGTATTGCTACTTTGAGCTTCAACCAAAGTGGTGGTGGCATGAGTTTCTTGCTTGTACCAGGAGGTTCCCCAATTTTCATCAAAGGGCACGTGAATGGTTCTAAATATGAAACTACCTTTTTAGAAGAAGGAAGCGAACCACGCACCAGTTCAATTGGTGGTGCAGATATGGGATTTGACTTTACATACTTTCTAAAAGGGGAAAGTCAATTTGACTACGGTTTAGGAGTTACCTTATTCAACACGCGTTATTTGACATTCAATGAAACTAAGACAGAGATCAAGAATGAAAACTTTACGACAGAAATTGGTGCATACGCGAATTATAAGAAGGTAACAAAACGTTTGGTGATTGCAGAAGCAGGTTCTACTTCACTGATATCAATAGGATTTTTCTTATAATCAATATAATCACGTAAGAATATACGACGGGGCTTGTTAT
>CAYLJB010000142.1:0-3419 GCA_964383785.1 uncultured Fluviicola sp. | reverse complement strand
AACAAAACGATTGGTAATCCAACCAGGATTCCGTTTGCAAGTATACTCGTCGTTGAGTACTATCTCTTTGGAACCTCGTTTAGGAATGAAGATCAATGCTACTGAGAAATTACGTTTCAAGTTATCTGGAGGTCGTTACACGCAAAACTTCACCTCAGCGTCTTCTGATCGCGATGTGGTTAACTTGTTCAACGGACTATTGAGTGCACCTACTAACGTTCAAGAAACCTTCATTACACAAACAGGAAAGGAAAAGAATCCGAAGAACGGATTGCAAGTGTCTTGGCACGCAATTGCCGGATTTGAATATGACCTGAGCAAGCATATCAATGTGAATATCGAGGCTTATTATAAGTATTTCCCGCAATTGAGCAACATCAACGTGAACAAGATCTATGAGGACATTGCAGAGTTTGCCGATAAAGACGACGTATTGAAAAAAGACTTCTTGATCGAATCTGGAGAATCTTACGGGGTTGACGTGTTGATCAAGTATTCTAAAGACCGTTTATTTCTATGGGGAGTTTATTCATTGGGTAAATCAACGCGTTGGGATGGATTCATTGAATATTTCCCGGTATTCGATCGCCGTCATAATGTCAACTTGGTTGGTTCGTATTTGTTTGGAAAAAATAAAACCTTGGAATTGAACATTCGTTGGAACCTAGGTTCAGGCTTGCCATTTACCCCAACAACAGGTTTTTATCAACCGGATGATTTCAGCGGGGGTGTTTCAACGGACTACACAACTACCAATTCTTCTGAGATCGGAATCATGTTAGGTGCTTTCAACAGCAAACGCTTACCTTATTATCACCGACTCGATATTACAGTGAAAAAACAGTTTAAATTCAAGAATAAAACTGAAATGGAAATTGTAGGTGCATTGACAAATGTTTACGACCGAAATAATATTTTCTACGTGAACCGTGTCACCAACGATGTCATCTATCAATTCCCCTTCCTGCCGAGTTTAGGAATAAGCTATAAGTTTTAACAAAAAGGTTGTGATTTATTCACAACCTTTTTGTTTTTCAGGCAACTAAGTTATCTTAGTTGCGTTTTAAACTCGAACTACTAACTTTTAGCAATGAAAGCTATTATCAAATGTTTTGCATTGACATTACTTTTCACAAGTAATTCGTGCAATATTTTTTCACAGACCTCCCCGTCTATTGAAGGAGACCTTGTTTGTCCAGACCTCGCTGGTACGTATCAAATTGTATTGCCTTATCGCATGCTTGTTCAGCTTCCTGTAACTATTTGTGATCAGATCGAAGCTGCAAGAAAAGACAACGAACGCGTAGAGATTCTGTACAGCGAATATCTAAAGATCATCGTTTTCTCGCGAAATGAATTGAATCAACTAACTAACGTACAAGAGATCGTTTATGGCAACTAAGATACTTTTAACGCTTATATTGTGCGTATCAGGTTTGTATGCATTTGCCCAACCTGCAAATGATTTATGTGCAAATGCTCAAGTTATAAATATTCCAGCTTCAGGAAATATTTGTTTAAATAGCTCAAACGCAGGAGCAACCAGCGATTTAACTACGAATGCATGCGACACTGGCGCTCCAGGAAACGAAGTTTGGTTTACCTTTATTACAACAGGAGGATCGAATTCAGTAACGATTACACCCAACGGTGCAACACCGGCTTCTTCTGTTGTCGTTTCGATGCAAAATACTCCTTGTGGATCAGGAACATTTAGTACTTGTAACTCTGCGACTGGTGGTGGCGCTGCAACAGCAACATTTTCTTATACAATTGGTACACAAGTATGGGTTTCAGTTGAAACAAATGGAACTGACGGAAGTTTTCAAATTTGTGTGAATAGTGTTTCTCAACCACCTGCTCCCGGCAACTCTTGTGGAACTGCTACTCGAATTTGTAATAAAAACACTTTTTCAGTGCCGACTTTCCCATTAAACGTTGCAATCATCACTCCAGGTTGTTTCCCATCTCCATTTCAGCAACCAATATTTTATCAGTTTACAGTTGGAACTTCCGGTACCTGTATTTGGAACTGTGATCCAAATGGAGCTGCCGAGTACGACTGGGTAATGTATGACATTACTGCAGGTTGTCCGGGAACAGAAGTTTGTTGTAACTTCAATTATGCATCAGCCTCAGGTGCTCCCGTTGGAATGGCCACAGGAGGTGCAGGAGCTTGCGGTACTACCGGTTTTGCCGGTGCACCCGGCGAGTTATCTCCGCCCGCAAATGTCATAGCAGGGAGGACCTACCTCATTGTTATTGACAATTATTCAAACAGTAGTGTAGGATTCACATGGACATGGGGAGGAACTTTCGAAATGGCCCCTGTACCTAATTTCACGGCTACTCCGACATCTGGTTGCGCTCCGCTAAATGTTACTTTCACAAATACTTCGGTAGCAACTACAACTTATGATTGGGATTTTGGTAATGGAAACTCGAGTACATCTGCAACTCCACCAGCTCAAACTTATACCACTCCCGGATCATACCTAGTAAATTTGGTTGCAACCTCTGCCTCCGGCTGTACGAATGTCAAGGTAACTACCATTACGGTTAATCCGAATCCAACTGTGAATCCGCAATCAAACCAAACTCATTGCCCAACGGCTACTGTTCCAATAACCACTTTTACTTCTCCCCAAGCCGGGACGACATTTTCCTGGTCAAATTCGAATACAGCTATTGGCTTGGGTGCGAGTGGAACAGGTAACTTACCTTCATTCACAGCTACCAATACCGGTTCTACTGCTATTTCCGCGACCATAACAGTTACACCAACATTGAGTGGTTGTAGTGGTACACCAATTACGTTTACAATAACAATAAACCCAAGGCCAACAGTTACTGCAATTACTCCAATAGTTCAATGTGCAGGAACCTCTGTTCCTTCTACCGTTTTTAGTAGCACACCTGCTGGAGCTACCTTTGGTTGGACTAATAATAACACAGCTATTGGTTTAGGCGCAAGCGGATCCGGTAATCAGCCAACTTTTACAGCTACAAACGCGGGTACAAGTAATATTGTCTCAACTATCACTGTTACACCGACCCTAAATGGTTGTACAGGACCAACTTCCACTTATACCATTACGATTAAACCAATTCCAACGGTAACAGTACCGGCTGCTGCGTCATACTGTCCGGGCGCGTCTGTGCCCGCTGGTACATTTACAACAAGTCCGGTTGGCGGTACAACAGCATGGTCAAATTCAAATACCGCAATTGGTTTAGGAGCATCAGGCACAGGAAACCAGCCAACCTTTACAGCTGCAGCCAATGCTACAGGAGCCACTGTATCAGGTACAATTTCTGTGACTCCAACCGTCAATGGATGTTCGGGAACACCTGTCAACTATACAATTTCGATCTTCCCTACTCCAACGGTAGTTGCCAATCCAGATGTTAGTGTTTGT
>CAYLJB010000141.1:0-5463 GCA_964383785.1 uncultured Fluviicola sp. | reverse complement strand
CTCCTGCAAACACGTTTGCTCACTTGGATGCAACAACAGTATTGTCTCGTAAGATCGCCGAGTTGGGTATCTACCCTGCGGTTGACCCATTGGATTCTACATCTCGTATCTTGACTCCAACTATCCTGGGTGAAGCGCACTACAACTGTGCAATGCGCGTGAAAATTACTTTGCAACGTTACAAAGAACTTCAAGATATCATCGCGATCTTGGGTATGGACGAATTGTCTGAAGAAGATAAATTGGTTGTACACCGCGCGCGTCGTATCCAACGTTTCTTGTCTCAACCTTTCCACGTAGCTGAGCAGTTTACAGGCATCCCTGGAGTATTGGTTGATATCAACGATACGATCAAAGGATTCAACATGATCTTGGATGGTGAGATGGATAAATATCCTGAAGCAGCATTCAACTTGAAAGGGAACATCGATGATGTGATCGCTGCAGGTGAGAAAATGTTGACAGAAGCGTAATAGATATTAGGACATTAAGACTTTAAGACATCTAGACTTCATTGTAAAGTCGTCTTTTAGTCCTAAAATCCTTAAGTCTTAAAATCTTAATTTCAAAAAGATGCAAGTAGAAATCATCACTCCTGAAGCCAAAGTTTTCACAGGTGAAGCTACAGCGGCTCAGTTTCCAGGATTGGACGGTTCTTTCCAAGTTTTAAATGGTCACGCACCGATCATTTCTGGTTTGGCTGCAGGAACGGTTAAATTGGATTTGGAGACAGCTTATGTTGCCCCGGAAAAGCCAAGCAAGATCATCACTAGCGAAAGCAACGGAAAAGTTGTCAAAGTGACCATCAAAGGTGGTGTGATGGAAATGCAAAACAACAAAATCATCGTATTAGCTGAATAATACGTAGTTATAAACAAATAAAGAGGGGTGCGATCGCGCATCCCTCTTTTTTGTTAAGGAAGGTTATAAAGAATTTAATTTCACAGTTATAAACGATTCTTTGATTAATTTCGTTATTCGATCATGAGTTTCCTCGAACAAATAGATACTACACGAGTACCAAAGCACATTGCCATCATTATGGATGGAAACGGACGTTGGGCTAAAAAACAAGGCCAGGAACGTTTGTTTGGTCACTCGTTTGGTGTTGATTCTGTGCGTGCTTCTGTGCGTGCAGGAAAAAATATGGGCGTGAAATTCCTGACCATGTACGCTTTCTCAACAGAGAATTGGAGTCGACCTCAAGATGAAGTAGAAGGCTTGATGGATCTACTTGTACATACGATCGCGGGAGAAGTAGATGAATTGAACGCTACCGGTGTGCGCCTTTTAAGCATCGGAGACCCATCGCGCTTGCCGCAAGATTGTCAGGATGAATTGACACACGCCATTGAAGCGACAAAGAACAATACCGCAATCACGCTTATTATAGCTCTGAATTACAGCTCCCGTTGGGAAATTACAGACGCCGTTAAACGCATCGCTGAACAGGTGGCACAAGGAACCTTGCGTGCGGAGGATATTACCGAAGATACCATTTCAAACCACTTGAACACTGCTCACATTCCTGATCCGGAATTGTTGGTGCGTACCAGTGGTGAACACCGCCTGAGCAATTACTTGTTGTGGCAGTGTGCCTATACCGAATTTCATTTTACACCTGTCCTTTGGCCGGATTTCCGCGAAGAGGACTTATATAAAGCCGTATTGGACTTCCAGTCGCGCGAACGCCGATTTGGAATGGTCTCAGAACAACTATAAGCCTATGAAACAGCTACTGATCCTGTTAGTACTTACATGCAGTGCCTTGGTAAATGCCCAGATCGTTGCTCCTTTTGATTCGATCAAACCCGTTACAACGATTGGTGGAGGATTGGATTTTGATTACGCCAAACCTCAAAAATATACCTTAGGGCCAATTCGCGTAGAAGGTGCCGACAACTTCGACCACCAAGCTATCAAACTCATCGCTGGTCTACGTCAGGGAGAAGAGATCACGCTGCCGAGCGACAAGATCAGTAAAGCGATCAAGAATCTTTGGGAAGAGGGCTTATTCTCCAGCGTATCGATCGAAGCTGAAAAAGAAATTGCAGGAGTGGTTTACTTGGTAATCAAATTACAACCGCGTCCGAAACTGTCTCGCATGAAATTCAAAGGCGTTAATCGCCGCGAGGTGGACAAGATCCGTGAAGAGATCAACCTGAATTCAGGAAAAACGATCACCGAAAACATGGTGTTCACTACTCAAAACAAGATCAAAGCTTACTTCCGTGAGAAAGGTTTCTACAACGTGACGGTGAACATCAACCGCATGCAAGATACCCTGATCAACAATTCTGAGCTTTTCCTGATCGATATCAATAAAGGAAGCAAGGTTAAGATCAAAGAAATTCGTTTCGATCACGTAAGCAGCGTAAAAACTTGGAAGTTGCGCCGCTCGATGAAAGACACCAAACAAAAAGCATTCTGGCGTTTCTTCAAGCGTTCGAAATTCAATACTGCAGCTTACGAACGTGATAAAGAAGCCGCTTTGGATAAACTGCGTTCTACCGGTTTGCGCGATGTGCGTTTCGTGAAAGATTCGGTTTACCAGATCGACAAAAAACACCTTGGAATCTACTTCGATGTAGATGAAGGGAACAAGTATTACTTTGGAAATATCACCTGGATCGGAAACACGAAGTATACTAGCGGTTTGTTGGATACCGTTTTAGGTATCAAGTTTGGCGACATTTACAACAAACCCCTACTCGATCAACGCCTGAACCAAAGTCAGGATGGACGAGACATTTCTTCCCTGTACATGGACCGTGGATATTTGTTCTTCAACATTCAAGCCATTGAAACGGGAGTGGACAGCAGTCACATCCATTACGAAATGCGCATCGTAGAAGGAAAAGAAGCACGTGTACGCAACATCATCATCCGCGGGAATTACAAAACCAACGAACACGTGATTCGACGAGAGATCAGAACCAAACCAGGAGATCTGTTCAATCGCAACGATATTATCCGTACACAGCGTGAATTGGCGCAATTGGGTTACTTCAACGAGCAAGCATTCCAGGTGAATCCTATCCCGAACCCGCAAGACGGAACAGTGGACATCGAATACGTAGTAGAAGAAAAATCTGCTGACCAAATTGAGCTATCCGGAGGTTACGGAGCTGGTCGCGTCATCGGAACACTGGGCTTGACCTTCTCGAATTTCTCTGTTAAGAACATGTTCCGCAAAGGTACTTGGTCACCACTTCCTGCAGGAGATGGACAGCGACTTTCAATTCGTGCGCAAACAAACGGACGATTCTATCAAGGTTATAACTTCTCGTTCACGGAACCTTGGTTGGGTGGAAAGAAACCGAATTCATTTACCTTCTTCGCGAGTTATACCTCTTTCTCCTCTTCCGGTACGATCAGTCGTAAGAATCCGGATTACCGTGGAGTTGGAATCTTGTCAACTGGAGTTGGATTAGGGCGTAGAAAGAAAATTCCGGATGATTATTTCTCGGCCTATTACGAATTGGCTTACCAGCGTTACGACGTGCGTAATTACGCCAACTTCTTCCCGAACTTCCAGGACGGTTACGCCAATGATTTCAGTTTCCGCTACAATTTGCAGCGCAACAGTATCAACTCACCGATCTATCCGGCAGAGGGATCTAAATTAACTTTCAGTGCGAAAGCTACACTTCCGTATTCGTACATGGGTGGACAGAAAGATTTCACCAATGCTACAAGTCAGGAGAAATATGAATACTTGGAATACTACAAGTTGAAGTTTACTGGTGAATACTATTTTGCACTGACACGCGATAAGAAGTTGGTCTTGAGCCCGCGTTTCGGATTTGGATTTATGGGCGCCTACAACAGCAGCAAGGGAGTAACGCCGTTTGAGCGCTTCTCCATGGGTGGATCTGGATTATCCGGTGTAAACCAATTTGGAGGTCGTGAGATCATCGCATTACGCGGATACGAGGACAACTCCTTGTCATCTACCGGAGGAGATCCATTGATTGCGAAGTACACCATGGAATTGCGTTACCCGATCTCATTGAATCCGCAAGCAACATTCTTCGTTTTGGCATTTGCCGAAGCGGGAAATACCTATCCTACGATCCGCAAGTTCAATCCGTTGAATGTAAAACGTTCTGCGGGTGTAGGTATCCGTATCTTCTTACCGATGTTTGGTATGTTGGGGCTTGATTACGGTTGGGGCTTCGACACGATGGATCCGCATTCTTCTCAATATGGTGGGGCATCTGACCAGAGCATTATGCAGAAAGGATACTATGGTAAGTTCAGCTTCACCATTGGTATGAACTTAGGTGAGTTGTAATCGATAGAATTAAATTAAAGGCATGTTGGCACGCGATGCATCGCGTGCCAACATTGCGCCCCAACATCACAATAAAAGTATTATCTTCGTCGTTCCTACATTTTTCACACATGAAAACAGCAATATTAGGATTCTTGATGGTGTTTGGCATAGCGTTTGCCAGCACGGCTCAGAAGTACGGTTACATTGATTCAGAATATATCCTGAACAAGTTGCCGGAATACAAGGAAGCAAAAGAGCGCCTTGATAAATTAGCCGAACGTTGGACCAAAGAAATTGAAGAACGCTATGAAGTAATCAAACAAAAAAAGGAAAATTTTATCCGCGAGGAAGATCTATTACCTACTGAAGAAAAGAACAAACGACAGGAGGAGATCGCCCAGCTAGAAACAGAAGCCATGGAAATGCAAAAAACGCGTTTCGGAGTAAATGGCGACTATTTCCAGAAACGACAGGAATTAATAAAACCCATTCAGGATAAAGTTTACGACGCTATGCAAACCGTTGCTTCCAAAAGAAATTTTAGCTTTGTATTCGACAAAGCCAATCAAAGTAACTTGGTATACGCAGACAGTAAATTCGATCTTAGTGATGAAGTACTGAAAGAACTGGGGGCTAGCTCCAAGTAATAACGACTTAAAAACAGAACACAAAACAATGAGAAAATTATTTTTCGCTCTAGTAGTTGCAATCAGCGCAGTAGCTGGTGCACAAGCACAATCTAAAATTGCGCACATGAGCGCTCAAAAAGTATTGGATACGATGCCATCTCGTCGTGCTGCTATTTCCGACATCAAAATGGTAGAAGCCATGGGTATGAAAGAATTGCGTGATTTGGATAGTGCTATTCAGGTTGAAGTTGCAAACTACCAGGCAAATGCTACAAAATGGTCGCCGGTAGTTCTTCGTGCTACTGAACAAAAGATCCAAGGAATGCAACAACGTTTGGAAGAGCGTGAGCAACAAATCAATCAGCAATTGCAACAAATGTCTGCTGACATGAACGACAAGATCTTGGACAAAGTGAAAAAAGCTGTAGATATCGTTGCAAAGAAAAAAGGATTGAACTACGTAATCGACGAAAGTGCTACTCTTTTCTCAAGCGGAACGGATATCACCAACGAAGTGATCACCGAAGTACTGAAATTAGAGAAACAGTAAGTTTC
>CAYLJB010000140.1:0-5697 GCA_964383785.1 uncultured Fluviicola sp. | reverse complement strand
TGGAGTTTAAGGAGGATCTGAAAAGCTATTTTGAAAAGAACGTTCAATCACAGATAGATACTTTATTACAATTATAATTATGCAGTTACCCTTACTAGTATTTGAAGAATATGTGGAGAAGTTTCAGAGGAAGCTTGCTTCCTTGAAAAAGCAATCGGTTCGTTTGCGCGGATCGAAGGTGCGTCCGATGGATGATGAATCGGAGTTTACCTTGTCGCCGGTAGCGGATGAGGAGGGTGATGGGATGAAATCGATGGGGATTGGAAGTTTTCTGCAGAAGTTTGATGATGTGTTACCCAAGCAGGAGCAGGAAAAATTTGGTTTTTTGGTTGAGGCGCATTACCGTCAGGTGATTCAGTTTTTGCCCACGGAAGGACGAATGCCTAATTCGCCGAAAGTAATTCTTCAAGGTGTTCGTCAAACGGAGGATTCGATGGTCATGCTTGAGTTTTTAGAGACCTTTTTCTCTTTTGTTGCTTTGGGTAAGGAGATGGGGCTTCCGGCGCGTGATTTTTCGCATTTGATTGTGCGTATTTGTAAAGATTGGTTTGCTGAGGATGCGTTGGTGAAGCATATGGAGCAGTTGGGTTTCGTGAATGAGGCATTTGGCTTATTGTATTCGTTGGCGCGTTATGTCGATGCGGGTTATGCGAAGCGTATTGATTTGACGGTCTTTCGTAAATACCAAACGGCTGCGTCTTATTTACAGTTTATGAATCAAATGACACAGAGTAAGCATGCTTTGTTAAAAACAGGGATGTGGAAGGTGGAGAAAGATATGTGGGATGATGATTTGAGTATCCAGGTTCAGAAGAAGGCGATCCGATTGATTATGCCAGATTTTGAGCAAGAAGAGACAGAGGAGTATGATGGTTTTCGCTTGATCGCACCTGCGGATATTCCTGCGATTGATCTGTTTTATGAGGAGTCTACCCAGCGTTCATTGGATCGTTTAAAAGCCATTTTAAAGACATGTCCATCGGATTTATGGAATACGCGTCGTTTTGGAGTGTTGTTGGCCGGGGAGTCGGGTTGTGGTAAATCGGAGTTTGTATTGCAGTTGTGTCGTGAGTTGGGCTATAAATGTATGTCGGTGACCCAAATTTCGTCCAAATGGGTAGGGGAGACGGAGAAGGCGATTTTACGTATTCTGGAGGTTGACTATCCGCGTATGATGAAGGAGAACGATAACAAGGTTGTGTTGTTTTTGGATGAAATTGACCAGATTTTGGGAAAAAAGACGGAAATAACGTCGCATAGCTCATTTCACACGAATGCGGGGGTGAGTCAGATGTTGAAGAGCTTGGATCGTTTCAAGGGGATTATTATTGGATCATTGAATGTGATCGATGAGAATCGTTTGGAGAGTGCGGGGATTCGTCGCTTTGACACGTTAGTGAATTTTAGTCTTCCATCTCGGGCGGCGCGCAAGTTGATATGGGCATCTCGTGAGGGCTTCTGGCAAGGGAATGATGCGTTGCTGGAGCGATTGAGCGGATTTGAGTTGTCGGGCTCCGATATTCATTCGATTTGTTCGCGGGGTTTCTTTTTGCAGTTTGCGGGGGAGGAGTTTGCGGAGGAGTCTTTGATGGAATTGATTGCGGAACAGGAGGTATTGGCGGCTAAAACGCGGTATCAGAAGTCGGCGGGATCGACGATTGGGTTTCAGAAGTTAGCGAGTTAATTGTTTTCATTTTATAAAAAAATTTACCATGGAAGATATTAAATGTCCACATTGCCACAAAGTGTTTAAGGTAGATCAAGCAGGGTTTGCTGATATTGTTAAACAAGTTCGAGATCATCAGTTTGAGGAGGAATTACAAAATCGTTTGGCTCAAGCAGAACAATTGAAGAACGCGGCTATTGAATTGGCAAAATCGAATTTGAGAAATGAGTTGCAAGAATCTTTGACTAGAAAGGAGCAAGAAATTGCTAGCTTGAAGGCAGAGCAGGAAAAAGCGGCATTGGAGCAACAAGTTTTAATTAATAATGCTGTCAATGCAATTGAGCAAGAGCGTAATGAATTAGCAACGAAGTTGAGATTGAAAGAGTCGGAACAAGCGTTGGCTACAAAATCCATTACAGAACAACATACGACTCAAATGAATGCAATGAAAGAGATTATTCGTATGAAGGAGGAGGATATTAAGAAATATGCTGACATGAAAGCAAAGCTTTCAACGAAGATGGTAGGAGAGACTTTGGAAAAGCATTGTGAAATTGAGTTTGAAAAGTTACGCCATACCGCATTTAGAAATGCTAGTTTTGGTAAAGACAATGATGCGAGTTTAGGAACGAAAGGTGACTATATTTTTCGTGAGAAAGACGAAAATGGTATTGAACTTGTTTCGATCATGTTTGAGATGAAAAATGAGACCGATGAAGGGAACTCGAAAAAGAAAAACGAGGACTTCTACAAAAAATTAGATAAGGATCGGACTGATAAGAATTGTGAATACGCTGTTTTAGTAAGTTTGCTTGAACCAGAGGATGAAATTTTCAATGCTGGAATTGTGGATGTGTCTCACAAGTATGATAAAATGTTTGTGATTCGTCCACAGTTTTTCATTCCAATTATTTCTTTATTACGCAATGCTAGTATGGGAGCGATGCAGTATAAAACCGAACTAGCAACAGTAAAGGCTCAGAATACAGATATTACTAATTTTGAGTCAAGCGTAATTTCCTTCAAAGAATCATTTGCTAAACACTTCAAGAATGCGAGTTCTAAATTTGATTCAGCTATTGCTGAAATTGATAAGAGTATCAAGGCGCTGACAAAAGTGAAAGAAGAACTTTTGCTTTGTGAAAATCATTTGCGTTTGGCTAATAACAAAATCGACGACTTGACAATTAAAAAATTGACGAGAAATAATCCTACCATGAAGAAAATGTTTGATGATCTGGCGAATGATGGGAGTATGGCGGAAGTGATTGAGTAGACTAAAAGAACAAGAGTTATATCTTAAATATAATTTGAGTTTTTTATTTTCTTGTTTTAACCGCAAATCACCAAAAGGTAAATTGACCTTTTGGTGATTTATTTATTTTTAAAATCAATTATAAATCTAGAAATCAAATGTTTAAGGCTCTATAAATGGCCAAATTTGTAATGCTGTTAAAGCTATGTCATTAGATCTTTCAGATACTATCTGGTAATTAAAATTATTATACAAATTAGCCAGTTGACTTGTTTGTAAAATATTTGAACTTCTTAAAAATGGTCTTTTTCTGTTGTATTCACTATTGCTAATTAAAATATTTAATGGTGCTTCAAGTAAAGTTAGATTACCTATTTTGTGTATATGATTTGGATATAAATTATTGTAATTGGCTCCCAACTGATTTTCCCAATTAAAATTTTGATCAGGCCTAAGTGGTAATATATGCTCAACATGTACTGCATTGGGGCCTAAGATTTGTAAAGCTTGGAAATTACCTTGACCATGGTTAAATAAATTAATTAAGATATATCTAGCTCGCCCTATTAATGAGGCAGAAAAGTCATAATTCTTTAATGAGTCTAAAAATCTAGCATCGGTTGGTGTATGTCTATTTAACTTTGTTTTTATATCATTAATGAATATTTGGGTGTTATTGGCATGTTCAAAACAATTGATTAAATCTGCAAATATTGCATCCGTGCCACCAGTTTGTACACTACAAATGTGAAGTCTCAACATAAAGGTTTCAATAATTTTAGAGACCGAAATTATTGTTTGATTATCTAAGTTGTATTCTGCATCAAAAAGATTCATCATAAAACTATACGATGGTGTACTCTTTATGGCTTTTAAATTATCACATATGGGATTCAAGAATCCTCGATTTCCTGTGAATGTTGATTCGTGAATTTGTTTGTAAATTTTTGAAAATCGATTTAAATTTTGCAATACTTGTTGATGTGCAAACTGAAATTGTCCAACAACATGATGTATATTTTCATTTTCAAAATAGCTCTTAAAATCATCAGAGATTTTGCTTTTAGAAATAACTGTTTTTCTTTTTGAAATTAAGAAATGTCTAAGAAATTCATCTTCACTTGGCAAGTTTTCAATATTTCTAATAATTTGAGTCCAAGTCGTAATTGCATCATTAAGAATTTGCTCATCATTTTGTAATTCTGCTATTTCTGCAATTTTCCCTAAAAGGAAGTTTTTAATTAAGTCTGTATGCGATAAAGGTTTTCCTCTATTATTTGTAGTTTCAAACAGGATATAGGCATCTCTCGCTGTATCGATACGAATTCTAACTACAATAGCATTATTTATTAAATCATAATAAAATCTTGTTAATTCCTGTACTTGTAATTGACTTACAGATTGATGAAAATATTGATAAGCTGCATTTATTCTTGGGTTTTGATGTTCAAATACAATATTGTTTGGATTATTAATTATGGACTGGAAATCAGCATTGTCCATATTCCCTAATTCTAATTTTATTGTTTGACCATTAATATAATTATAAAGGAATGCTTGAATTTGACTGATCATGTGATCAAATTGGTTATTCTGATTTATTTCCCTCAATCTTGTTTGAATAGCTTTTAATAGTAAGGAAATTGATGTGGTTCTTTGTTGTCCATCTATAATTTCATTAATATGAAGTCCATTCGCTTGCAGTTTAGTTTGGTATATAACCATCCCTAATAAATGTTCTCTGTTCTGTTGAAGTTTAAATATGTCTTCAAACAACTCTTTACATTGTCTTGCCTCCCATGAATAACGCCTTTGATAAGCAGGAATAATGAATTTTTCATTTGTAGAAAAGAAAGTTAGCAAATTTACTGCAGCAGCATCCATAATTTAATTTTGTAATTAACCTACCAAAAGGTTCTGATTAGATATTTATGATTTTTTTACTTTTTAACTTTAATTTAGTCGGAAATACTTCAATTAATTTAATAATTGAACCGCTCAAGATATCGTTGAATTGTTCAAAATTTAATAAAACAGTTTGAATATTTTTTTATTATTTATCTAACGGCAACCACCCCCTTCATATACTCCCATAGTGCCTTCCCGTAAGCCGCCTCATAAGACCTGGCACTCACCTCGTGTGGATTCTGAAAGTAGCCATGTTTACGCTTTAAACGATCGTATTCGGTTTGGTCTGCTTGTGTCTTGATGTGCAAATGATGCGAAAATTCATGGATGAGGGTCTCACATAGCGACTTTAGATTCAAAGTAGGGTAGACGTATATCGTAATGGTTCGTGTTGCAAATTGATAAGTTCCATGGACCTTTTTGGCTTCATAATATTTTACTTCAAAATGGTATTTGTGTTTGGGCTTCTCAATATTCATTTCACACCATTTTAATGCCATTCGGACAAACTCCGTCGTTGGCATTTTTAAATCACTCACGAGCTTTGGCGATTTAGTAAATGGCCAAATGTTAAATTTAGGTTTAATCGGTTCAACCGGCCCTGAAGGCTTAATCGGTTTTACAGGTTTTATCGGCTCCGGATAGCGCGCCGGCAAAGGCAAGGGCGCAACTTCCTCATAGGTATCATAGGTAGGATTCACACGCGCACTGCCACCTGTTTGAATCTGGATGTGTATTCCATTCGTATTCACCTGAATCAGACTCGGTGAATCATGACTTGTTTGGATAAACACCTGAGTTTCCCCTTGGACTATCGAAATGGTCGTTTGATTATGCGTCGTAATGATCTGTTTCATCTTAATAAATC
>CAYLJB010000139.1:0-5709 GCA_964383785.1 uncultured Fluviicola sp. | reverse complement strand
GCGGTTCATATGGGAGGAGAAGTTGACCTAGCTTACAAGATTTCCAAAAAGATCTCGGCTGAGTTTATGTTCTCTTACGGAGATTGGAAATGGAATTCAAGTGAAAGTTTCTATGTTCCGGAATATGATTTTACCTTCTCGTTTGATGCAAAAGGAGTGCATGTAGGTGATGCGGCCCAAACTATGATGAATGCAAGTTTGCGTTTCGAACCAATCGAGAAATTATTCATCAAGTTGCAATACCAATACTTTGATCGCTATTATTCCAACTTCAACCCTTTCTATTTGCAGGGTGAATCGGGTGGTCAAGATTCTTGGAAGATTCCTGGATATGGTTTATTGAATGCCTTTGCAGGATATTCATTCAAAGTGAAGAAAGTAAATATGTTGTTGAATGGATCGATCACAAACATGTTGAATAGTAAATTCATTGCTGACGGCAGTAATAACTTCTATGGAAACGGATTCGATGCAAATTCAGCAAGTGTGATGTTTGGTCAGGGATTCCGCTTCAATGTTTCATTGGGAATCCAGTTTTAAAATTAAAATACAAGAACTATGAATAAAAGAGTATTGGTTGGACTTTTCGGTTTGTTTGCCGCATTTCAGACTTCAGCACAAGCTGATATTGCAGAGGCGCGCAATTACGCGATTGGTCAGACTGTAACAATTCGAGGAGTTGTTACAAATGGAAGTGAACTAGGAACCATTCGTTATGTTCAAGATGGAACGGCGGCGCTTCCCGCATTTGGTAGCATCTTGAATAGTGTTTTGCGAGGAGACTCTATTGAAGTAACCGGAGTATTGTACGATTACAACGGATTATTGGAAATTTCTCCGACCAATTCATTTACTGATTTGGGTGTTGGAACCTTGCCTGCTGCACAGTCAGTTCCAATTCCGGCTATCGGAGAGTCATTGGAAGCACAGTTGTTGCGTCTTGATAATGTTACTTTTACAACAACCGGAACATTCGCTGCCAACACCAATTATGATGTGACAGATGGAACGAATACTTTTCAGATTCGTATTTCAACTGGATCAAATTTGGTTGGTCAAGCAATTCCTTCTGGTCCAAGAAGTGTTACAGGAGTTTTAGGACAATTCAATGCTAATTACCAATTATTGCCGCGTGATCAAAATGATATCGTTGCATATGTTGCTCCTTTGCGTGAGATCAATGTTACGATTGGAGGAACAACTTACTTGACTGGATCACAGTATGTGGTTGGAACGAATGGTATAAGTACAATTACAGTTCAGAACCTAGGTACAGGTAACTTAACGGTTAGTGGAGCATCTTTTTCAGGAACGAATTCAGGTGATTTCTCTACTCCTTTCGGAGGGCAAGTTATCGGTGGAGGAAGCACGGCAGCGATCAACGTTCAGTTTACTCCTGGAGGAAATGGATCACGTTTGGCTACACTGACCATTGCATCCGATGACGCAGATGAGGCGTCTTACGTAATCAATTTGTATGGTATCGGTCCAAATGGAAGTGCAACAGAACCTGCTGCAAACCCAACGAATTTGACATTCCCAAATATAAAAGCATACACGTTCAATGGAGTTTACACTCCAAGTGCAACAGCTGAAAATTATTTGGTTGTTTGGTCAACAACGGGCCCAATCAGTGGTGCTCCTGTTGATGGAATGACTTATCAGCGTGGTGATGTTATCGGAAATGGAAAGATTGCTTACATCGGACCTGGAAGTTCATTCACACCACGTCATGTAATTGCAAATACAACGTATTATGTTGCCGTTTTTGCCTTTAATGGTCCTACTGGGTATGAGAATTACAAAACTACCGGCGCTTTGACTGGAAGTGTTACTTCTCAAGGAGAACAAATTGGAAATTACTACACAGGAATTGTTGGAACAAATTCAACATTGTTGGCTGATTTGACAGCATTGATCAATCCGCATACAGTGATTTCTTATGGAAACTACAAGCCAACTCTTATGAATCAATTTGAGATCCGCGACACGACACTTGGACGTTCGTTTGTAGTTTGTGCTTACACAGGGGAGCGCAAAGTGTTCAATGATCCGTTTGACTGGACAGCAGTTGGTTATTCACGTGAGCACTCTTACTGTCACTCTTGGATGCCTTCTTGGCCAGCTGATGGTACACCAGCAAAACCGGAGTACTCCGATCAACACAACTTGTACCCTACAAATTTGAATCAAGCAAACTCGCCGCGTAGTAATTTGCCTATGGATGAGATCACCGGAAGTGTGGAATTTAATTATTTAGGAGGATCTGTTGGTTACAATGGTGCACAGTTGGTTTACGAACCACGTGATGAGCAAAAAGGAAATGCTGCGCGTGCAATGTTCTACATGGTTGCGGCATACAATGGAATCAATGGCGACAACTGGGGATTGGGAACTAATCAGCCTCAAGATATCTTGAAACAGTGGCATTTTGCAGATTTGCCGGATAATTACGAGATCGCTCGTAACGAATACATTTACAGCGTTCAGGGGAACCGTAACCCGTTTGTTGATAGCGTAGATTACGTATGTTATATCGATTTCAATGCAGCTGCTTATGATGCAACAGGTTGTGAACTTTCTGTAGAAGAAAATTTGGAGAAAAACTTCTGTGTTTTCCCTGTTCCAACTACTGATAAGTTGTACTTGCAGGTGAATGGACAAGAGATCTTGGAGTATACGATTGTAGATATTACTGGTAAGGTAATTCAAGAAGAAACTAGCTTAAAGGCTCCGGTTGTTACACTTTCTACAAACGGTTTTGCGAAAGGCACCTACAATGTTATTGTGAAAACAAATTCAGGTAAAGTAAATCGTTCGTTCATTGTTGAATAACATGTTGCAGAAATTAATAGTTTTTGGATTAGGAGCAGGCTTGATGGCCTGCTCTTCTTCATTGCATCAGGTTACACCCGTTGTTTCGACATCAATCAATTCCGATTTGGGATCCGATGTTACGATGGATTCATTGATAGCTCCATATTCCCGAGCACTTTCTGCGGAGATGAATGTAATTCTCGGTAAATCAGGATCTGATCTAACCGTTGGAAGACCATCAAGTAGTTTAGGGAATTGGACGACGGATGCGTTATTGCAATTTGCAAAGGATTCCCTGCAATTAAAAGACTTACCGGTAATTGTATTAATTAACACTGGGGGACTCAGAGCGAGTTTATCTAAAGGTGACATTACCGTTGGAGACATTTACAAACTGATGCCTTTTGACAATACATTGGTTATCCTAAAATGTAAACGCACTATCTTAGATGAGGTTCAAGCTTATTTATTCAAAACGGGAGGTGAACCAATTTCAGGAATGATCATCAATCGTGGGGTGTTGTCATTGGTCCCAATGAATGAAAGCGAAGAGATTTACATCGTTACGAGTGATTTTTTGGCAAACGGAGGAGACAAGATGGATTTTCTCAAGCAAGCAACAGAAACACGTTTAACAGGAATTCTAATGCGCGACATTTTTATGAATGCTGTTAAAAAACAGCAAATTTTGATCGGTTCTACTGAAGAACGAATAACTTGGTAGTATGAAACGCAGAAATTTTCTTCAACAAACAGGAGTAGTGGCTGCAGCTGCACTTGTTTCTCCATCTTTGATTAGTTTGAAGAAGCAGCCCATCAAATTGGTCATTCTGCATACAAACGACACGCATTCTAATATTGATCCATTTCCGAAGAATCATTCGAAATTCCCGGATAAGGGAGGCGTTTCCAGAAGAGCCAAGTTGGTGCAGACGATTCGCGAGCAAGAGGATCATGTTTTGTTACTTGATGCGGGAGATGTTTTCCAAGGTACGCCTTATTTCAACAAGTTCAAGGGAGTACTTGAAATGAAGGTGATGCAAGAAATGGGCTATGACGCAATGACACTTGGTAATCATGATTTCGATATAGGTATTGAAGGATTTGTCAATGCGAAAAAACACGCGACATTTCCAATCGTGAATTGCAATTATAATTTAGATCAAACTTTGCTTAAAGATCAAGTTTCTACATCCATTATACTCAAAAAGGCTGGACGTAAAATTGGAATTACTGGTGTTGGTATCGATTTAAATGGCTTGGTGGCAGATTCTCAAACGAAAGGGCTAGTTTACAACGATCCTATTGCGGCCGTCCAACGTGAAGTGGATGTCTTGCGAAAAAAAGGATGTGATTTGGTCATTTGTTTATCCCACCTGGGTTATGAATATGCCAATGACAAGGTTTCAGATCACGTTCTGGCTGAAAATACTTCCGGAATTGATATTATTATTGGGGGGCACACACATACCTTTTTAGAAAAAGGAGTCGTGATTCAGAATAAGGAAAGTAAGTCTGTTGTTATCAATCAAGTTGGTTACGGAGGTTTGCAATTGGGAAGAATAGAAGTGGAGTTTGATGGCGGTGATATCCATGTAGCTGCTTTAGCTCCTATGGAAATTCAGGAGATTGCTTGATAATCGAAAGAACATTACAAAAAAAAGCCCGCTCTCAAATGAGGCGGGCTTTTTTTAATATGCTTTTATTACAAGTGGATCACTTCTCCATACGCCGCTGCTGCAGCTTCCATAACTGCTTCAGACATGGTAGGGTGCGGGTGAACCGTTTTGATCAATTCTTCACCGGTTACTTCCAATTTACGGATAGCAACGATCTCAGCGATCATTTCAGTAACATTGGCACCGATCATGTGACCACCTAATAATTCACCGTATTTCGCATCAAAGATCAACTTAACAAATCCATCTTTCGCTCCGGCTGCTGATGCTTTTCCAGAGGCAGAAAATGGGAATTTTCCTACTTTGATCTCAATTCCAGCTTCTTTTGCGGCTTTTTCAGTCATACCAACTGACGCAACTTCTGGTGAACAGTAAGTACATCCAGGGATGTTGTTATAATCCAACGGTTCCGGGTGATGCCCAGCGATTTTCTCAACACAGATGATTCCTTCTGCAGAAGCTACGTGAGCCAAAGCAGGAGTAGGAATAACGTCACCAATCGCAAAATATCCAGGGATATTTGTTTGGTAGTAGTCATTCACCAAGATTCTTCCTTTGTCTGTAACAATTCCTAATTCTTCCAAGCCGATGTTTTCGATATTTGCTTGAATACCAACTGCGGATAGAACAACATCACACTCGATCTTTTCTTCTCCTTTTGCAGTTTTAACGGTAACAACACAACCTTTACCTGAAGTATCTACAGCTTCAACAGATGCTCCGGTCATGATGTTTACACCAGCTTTTTTAAAAGACTTCTCCAATTGTTTTGATACTTCTTCATCCTCAATTGGAACAATGTTTGGCAAATACTCAACGATGGTAACATCTGTTCCAATCGCATTGTAGAAATAAGCGAATTCAACACCGATCGCTCCTGAACCAACAACAACCATTTTCTTAGGTTGTGTTTTCAAGGTCATAGCCTCGCGGTAACCGATGATCTTAGTGCCATCTTGCGGCAAGTTTGGCAACTGACGTGAACGAGCACCCGTTGCAATGATGATTCCTTTGTCCGCGGAATATTCAGTTACTGTCCCATGTTCAGCAGCTACAGCGATCTTTTTACCAGCTTTCAAAGTACCAGTTCCTTTGATTACATCAATTTTATTTTTCTTCATCAAGAACTGGATACCATTGCTCATTCCAGATGCAACACCACGAGAACGTTCAACCATTCCAGTAAAATCAACTTTTGCATCCTTCACTGAAA
>CAYLJB010000138.1:0-5726 GCA_964383785.1 uncultured Fluviicola sp. | reverse complement strand
TTTGATTCATAGGAACAACAACACTAATCACTATGGCAACGCTATATGTACTCTACTCTAAAAGCATCAATCGGTATTACGTGGGTAATGGTTGCAAATTATCGTCGCAGAACATGAACAACAAAACCAAGCTGTCGTTTTAGAAACTTCAAATCCTAGGAATTTCGCATTTTATGAACGCAATGGTTTTCAGGAAACAACCACTATTACAGATACTGGATACATATTAAAGATGTTTTAATACAAATAACCTTCTTTCAATTTAAGCAAACTAATCGCTTTTAGACCCTTTAATATTCCAACCCTTTAAAAAATCAACCATCAATCGCATTAAAAAGAAAATTTGTAATTTAGGCACTCAAACACATGTAATTATGAAGAAAATTTACCTTTTAGCAGCAGCTGCAATGGTAGGTGGAATGGTTCAGGCTCAAGTAAAGAGCCTTGGAAATGCACCGACTGCACGTGATGCTTCTTTCAAGCCGGAAATTAAAAAACTTCCTGCTTCTCAAACTAAAGCTGAAGGAGACGTTATTTATTCTGATAACTTTTCATCTGCGGCAAACTGGACTTTTACTGATAACTCAGTTCCAGCGTTTGCTGCGGGTAACTTGTTGATCGGAACAACTGCTCCTCAGGGATCTTACTCTGCTGGAATGGGTGCAATCCAATCTACTACAGCAGCGAACGGATTCGCATTGATCGATTCTGACAACGCTTATGTTGCTGAAGGTGCTCAAGACGTTAAGTTGGAGTACAATCCTACAATGGATTTTTCTACAATCGCTAACGTAACATTGACTTTCGAATCTTACCACCGCAAATTCCGTGATTCTATCTACGTAGAATTCAACGTGAATGGTGCTGGATGGCAAAATTTCTTAATCGAATTGGATCAAGAATTGTCAGCTACTGACTTCTCTGCTAACCCGAAGTATTATGGCATCAACGTTTCTTCTATTGTTGGTAACCAATCTAACGTAAAAATGCGTTTCCGATACAAAGGAGAGTGGGATTACGCTTGGATGATTGATGACATGGCGTTCATTGAAACTTATGGAAATGAGATCGAAATGAACCAAGCATGGATGTCAACAGCAATGGATGACAATGGTACTACAGTGGCTGGTGAGGATTACTACAAAGTACCAGCATCTCAAGTTAACTTCCCAGGCTTCATTTTCGGAGCTTACGGTACTAACCAAGGTTACAACAACCAAGCAGCAGTTCAATTGGGAGTTGTTCAAAACGGTGGTACTCCATCTCTTGGTAATCCTGTAGCAATCAATGTTGGGGTTAAAGATACTTTGTCAATGGAAACTGCAATGCCTTTGGCTGGTGGTGCTAACACTTTCGTAGTTGGTACAACTATGGCTGTTGCTGACCAAAACCCATCTAACAACACAACAACTTTCAACGTTTCTTACGCTGGAAATGAGTTCGCTCGTCACGATGGTGTTGCACGTAAATCTTACAACTATACTGACGCTGCTGATGGATACCGTGTAGGTAACATCATGTTGGTAACTGATGAAATGATCATCGGTGAGGTTAAAGTTCGCGTTAATAGTGCTTCTACAAACATCGGACAAGAGATTTATGTAGACGTTGAAACGTTTGATGGAACAAACTGGGTGCTTCAATCACAACAAACAGCTGAGATCACTTCTGCTAACAACGGTAACTATGTGTCAGTTCAATTCTATGCTGATCAATTGACTATTCCTGCAGGAACTTACATGCGCGTTTGGGCAAGTAACTACCCTTCAGCTAACCCAGTTTACTTTGTTGGTGCTCAAAAAACTATCCCTTTCATCTCAGTTTTGCAATTCGATAATGATGCAGCAAATACTTACTGGATCGAAGATTGTCCTATGATTACTGTTGTTGAAACAGGATTGGGATTGAACGAGGCTGCAGCTGAATTCAAATTGAATGTTTATCCAAACCCTGCAACTGATAACGCTACTGTATCTTTCAACTTGAACAATGCTTCAGACGTGAAAGTAGTAGTTACAGATTTAGCTGGTAACGCTGTTTATACAAACAATGTTGCTAATGCAGCTGCTGGAAAATACGAATTTGCTATTAACACAAATGAAATGGCTGCTGGTGTTTACACTGTAAACTTCACTGCTAACAACACTGTTGTAACGAAAAAATTGGTTATCAAATAAGCCAACCAAATTCAAAATGAAAAGCGTCCTTCGGGACGCTTTTTTTGTTTTCACTTGTCGCAAAAAAAGTATCTTTGGCCAAATTTTTAACTATGAAAGCATACGTATTCCCAGGTCAAGGTGCACAATTCTCCGGTATGGGGAAGGACTTGTATGAGTCGTCAGACTTGGCTAAAGAAATGTTCCATAAAGCAAATGAGATCCTCGGCTTTGATATACAACGAATCATGTTCGAAGGCACTGACGAGGAGTTAAAACAAACCAAAGTAACGCAGCCAGCAATCTTCTTGCATTCAACAATACTTGCAGCGTGTTTAGGCGATGCTTTCAAGCCAGATATGGTAGCAGGACATTCTCTTGGTGAAATTTCTGCACTTGTAGCAAATAAGACCCTGTCATTTGAAGATGGTTTGAAATTGGTTTCAAAACGTGCTCTTGCCATGCAAGCTGCTTGCGAAGCAGAACCTTCCACTATGGCGGCTATTTTAGGATTGGAGGATAGTGTTGTTGAAGAGATCTGTGGCCAAATCGAAGGCGTGGTAGTTCCGGCAAATTACAATTGTCCGGGTCAATTAGTTATTTCAGGTGCCGTACCTGCAGTAGAGGCTGCCTGTGCAAAATTAACAGAAGCCGGAGCAAAACGCGCGATGATCCTTCAAGTTGGTGGTGCTTTCCATTCACCTTTGATGGAGCCTGCGCGTGCTGAATTAGCTGCCGCTATCGAAGCAACGCAATTCAGTACCCCGATCTGTCCAGTTTATCAAAACACGACCGCTTCTGCTGTTACAGATCCTGTTTCTATCCAAAAGAATCTGATCGAGCAATTAACAGCTCCTGTTCGTTGGACACAGACGATGCATCAAATGATCGCCGATGGAGCTAGCGAAGTGATCGAGGTAGGTCCTGGAAAAGTACTTCAAGGATTATTCAAAAAAGTGGATCGTGCATTCCCTACATCAAGTGCAGAAATCTAAAAACTTTATTTTAATGCATAAAAAAGGGACCGCTTAGGTCCCTTTTTCATTTATAGTGCGAAAATTAATTTCGATACAAAGTAGATTTCACAGCATTTACAACACGCTCAACATTAGGCAAAGCCGCATCGATCAATGTTGGTGAGAACGCAAATGGTGTATCCGTTTGAGTCACACGCATCACCGGCGCATCCAAATAATCAAAAGCATAACGCTGCAAGTGATAAGCAATCTCTGAAGAGATCGAAGCCAAAGGCCAACTTTCCTCAACAACTACGCAACGATTCGTTTTCTTAACTGATTCAATGATCAATGGGAAATCGATCGGACGAATAGTACGCAAGTCGATGATCTCACAAGAAATACCTTCTTTAGCCAAAACTTCTGCAGCTTCGTGAGCCACTTTGATGATCTTACCAAAAGAAACGATCGTTACATCAGTTCCTTTGCGCTTAATATCTCCAACTCCAATTGGAATAATGTATTCTCCTTCAGGAATTTCACCTTTATCTCCGTACATTTTCTCAGACTCCAAGAAAACTACCGGATCATTGTCGCGAATTGCTGCTTTCAACAATCCTTTTGCGTCATATGGAGTAGATGGAGTGATCACTTTCAAACCTGGAACATGCGCATAAAACGCTTCGAAACTCTGTGAGTGAGTTGCTGCCAACTGACCTGCAGTACCGTTACCACCTCGGAAAACGATCGGACAACCGTATTGACCACCGGACATTTGCAACATTTTAGCCGCTGAGTTGATGATCTGGTCAGCAGCAAGAATAGCGAAGTTCCAAGTCATGAATTCTACAATTGGACGAAGTCCATTCATGGAAGCTCCCACAGCGATTCCGGCAAATCCCAACTCTGCGATTGGTGTATCGATCACTCGCTTTGGACCAAATTCATCAAGCATCCCTTGTGAAACCTTGTAAGCACCATTGTATTCTGCTACTTCCTCTCCCATCAGAAAAACACCTTCATCTCGGCGCATTTCTTCAGACATTGCTTCGCGCAGGGCTTCTCTAAACTGAACTGTTTTCATCTCAATTGTACATTTTCTTGAAGGGTCAAAAGTAATAATTTTCTAGCAACACTGCTGCTTCAATATCTACAGGAAGAAATATTTCGGAAAATTGAACAAAAGTCCCAGCAAATTGTCAATATTTCATAGCGAAATTCTATCGGCATGCGCATTGAAATGATTACATTTGCAACCGTCAAAAACAACACATGTTTGTTTGGGCATGCAAGTAGAAATTGCTTTGTGCTTGTAGATTAGACTAACAGTTTTAAAAAATACACTATGAAAATCCTGGTTTGTATCAGTAAATCTCCGGATACAACATCAAAGATTGCCTTCACAAATGGCAACAAAGATTTTGATGAGAACGGAGTTCAATACATTGTAAACCCTTATGACGAGTGGTATGCATTGGTTCGCGGATTAGAATTGAAAGAGACACTTGGCGGCTCATTGACAATTGTGACCGTTGGTAATGCTGCAGATGAAGCGATTATCCGCAAAGCTTTAGCTATCGGTGCAGACGATGCAGTTCGTATTGATGCTGAGCCCAAAGACGCACATTACGTGGCAATGCAGATCGCTTCGTACGCAAAAGACCAACAATTTGACTTGATCCTTACCGGAAAAGAGACCATCAACTACAATGGTTCTCAAGTTGCCGGAATGATCGCTGAAGGATTGGATCTTCCTTTTGTTTCACTAGCTACTAAATTGGACGTGAACGGTGGTACAGCAAAAATGGAACGCGAGATTGTTGGAGGAGTGCAAGTTGTTGAGGCTAATCTTCCGCTAGTAGTATCTTGTGCGAAAGGAATGGCTGAACAACGCATCCCGAACATGCGCGGTATCATGGCTGCACGTACGAAGCCACTTACAGTTGTTGCCCCTGCAGCAGTTGAAGAGCTAACTAGCTATGCAGAGTATGGTCTGCCAGCAGCAAAATCTGCTGTAAAAATGATCGATCCAAGTAATATGGACGAATTGGTAGCCTTGTTACACAACGAAGCAAAAGTTATTTAATACGAAGACATATGAATATTCTAGTATATATCAACGCGGCTAACGGATTGGCAAAAAGCGCCCTGGAAGCTGTAACATACGCAGCAAAAATTGGTGGTTCCATTCAAGTTGTTGCGAGTGGAAATGCAGATGATTCAGTATTGGCAACCCTAGGTGAATACGGTGCTCAAAAAGTTTTGGTTGATCGCAATGCAAATGCTGATGACGCACAACAGATCACTCGTTTGGTAGCGCATGCAGCTGAAACTTCTGGAGCTGAATTGATCATCTTCTCTCATGATCTGATCGCTAAAGCAGTTGCTCCTCGTTTGTCAGTTCGTTTGAAAGCAGGTTTGGTTTCTGGAGCAGTAGACGTGCCAAATACAGCTGGTGGATTTGTAGTAAAAGTGAATGTATTCTCCGGTAAAGCTTTCGGTCATGTTTCCGTGAACTCTGCGAAAAAGATCATTTCCTTGTTGCCAAATTCTTTCCAACCGGAAAAAACTGGTGCTGCATGTAACGTTGAAAATTTCGACGGAAATGTAGGTG
>CAYLJB010000137.1:0-5826 GCA_964383785.1 uncultured Fluviicola sp. | reverse complement strand
GAGCATTTTGGCTCAGACGCATACCAATTGGGAGTGGATCCTGATCAACGATCACAGCGATCAAGATGAATTAACAGTTCTAGAAAATTTATTGAAAGATCCGCGAATTCGTGTTTTCAACAATGAAGGAAACGGAATCGTGGACGCGCTCGTAACGGGTGAAAAACACATACAAGGCACTTTCGTCACGCGCATGGATGCAGATGACATTATGCCTACCGATAAACTAGAGTCTTTTTTAGAGGTTTTGAATAATTCACCCCAACATATTGTCACGGGATTAGTCACTTATTTTTCGGAATCAGGTCCTGTTTCTGATGGATACCGTAAATACGAAAAGTGGCTGAACGATCGAGTATTAGAACAAGATTTTTACGAGCATATTTACCGCGAGTGCCCTGTGGCATCCGCTAATTGGTGTATGCGCACTTCGGATCATTTGGCATGTGGGGGATTCCAAAACTTGCGTTATCCGGAAGATTACGACCTCGTATTTCGTTGGGAAAAAGCCGGTCTGCAGATCAAAGGTCTCGAAAAGATAACTCATCTTTGGCGCGAACATCCTTTGCGAACATCCCGAAACAGTACCCACTACGTGCAAGAATCTTTTTTTCGCTTGAAAATTTCGGAGTTTGTTACACGCGAAAAGAATCCCGTTGCGCTTTTAGGAACTGGGCAAAAAGGTCGGTTGACCGCAAAATTGTTGATTGAGCAGGGCATTTCGTTCTTGTGGATCTCACACGAACCGGAAAAGTTTCCCTCAGGGATTTATTCCGTTCCAATTTTCGGTACAGAAGCCATGCTTTCTTTTTCCGGAAATGTACTCAATACAACCATGCTTGCTTTCACGGAATTAGTACCGGGTGTCGATCGAAAACCCCCATTTTTACAAGTGTTTCAGCTCTGATTGTTACGTTTTCCGGTTTCTGACATTACCTAAGTATGAAAACGACCATCCTCTCCTTGGTAATAGTCAGCTTGGTAAGTTGGCATACCGCAGCCCAAATTGGAGTGCGTGAACAATTTCGGTTCAAAGACACTGTAAAAATAGACAAATACTCACCGACCGATAACGGCTTTTCACACCTGAAAATCAAAATGAAGCCTGGTGAATATGACATTCTTAATCCACAAGATATTGAATTTCTGAAGCAGCAAACTGTGGTTGGCGTTGATCTGGTCTATTCGGATTATCCGGAAGGAGCAGATTTCACGGAACTGAACCGCATGCGTCTGTTAGAGTTGTATCAGCATTTACCAGAGGCCTTCAATTCTGGTATCATCGACTGGAATCTTGTCATGCAAACAGGCGTAGCAAAAACCGGTGGGATTCAAAATTATTTCCATGGATTCGTAGTTTATTACCGCCCGATGCCAACATTTGAAGAGGAGAAAAAGACTATTCAAGCAGTTGTTGATGGCAAAAAGCCTCTGGATGATTCAACTCTTGTTAAGGTGTTTGATCGACAAAAAACGTGGAAAGACATGTTGGTTGTATGCGATGTTACCGGAAGTATGTCGCCATACACGGCACAAATACTTTTCTGGATCAAGAGTAATCAAAAAATGAAAACCTTCAAACAGATCGTTTTTTTCAATGACGATGAAGAGAAAAGTACCAATCAAGCTACCAAAGAAGATCCAACCGGTATGTGGACCATTGAGACTTCAAAAGCGGATAAGGTGATCGACGTGGCCATTGAAGCCATGAACAAAGGGAACCACTTTGAAAACAATCTGGAGGCCGTATGTTATGCCATTAAAAAGTACCCGGAAAACAAAAAGAATATTGTTATGATCGCGGATAACTGGGAAGATCCTTGTGATATGAAATTGATTGAATTCCTGAAATCTCAAGGTGTGGTGCTACACATTGTTGTTTGTGGAGTTACGGATCGCTTGAATACCTTGTATTTGGATTTGGCCTATGCTACAGGTGGTTCAGTTCATACGATGGAGGAGGACCTGACAAACATCGCAACTATTGGAGAGGGAAAATCATTCAAGTTAGCCGGGATGAAATTTAAAATGACAGGCGGGCGATTTGTACAGATTTAATCCCAGGATGAAGGAAATGCGCAACAATTTGTATTTTTCGGATATGATTGGGCGCATTTCTGTTTTTATACTATTGAGCTTGCTTGTGATTGCTTGCGAGAACAAGCGATCGAATCCATCAAACGAAGGGAATTCGGGAAATATCGAACAAGATTCGCTGCCTTTCATTTGCATCATCGACACACCGGCTTGTGATGAGAATGGTTGTACAGGATCTTATCGTGGCGTTGAGTTTGTGCATCCGGCCTATATTGAACGACTTGGCTTGAACGGGGAAGATGTTGCGCATCAATACTCGAATAAGATCTCGGAATACGTAGGTAAAACGATGAAAGAATTGTATGCAAAAGGGATTTACGTAAAAGTGGATTTCAAACGCATTCAACTTTCTACCAAAGGAATGGGAAGCGATAGCAATTACGTCGAGTATCGCGTGATGATCCCGTTTAAAAAAGTACCTAAAGAACAAGCCATGACCGCTTTCGATCATTGTGGCGGTTGGGGACATCCACCGGAATTGGACCAACGAAAAAAAGATCTGTTGGATAGCCCATCTAAAATTGTGATGCACAAAAAATTGTACATCTCTCAGCTTACGACCACTCCGGAGGGTTTGCAGGAGTATTGGATCCAATGGCGTCATCGCGACTATTGATTCATTCTAAATTGGCTGATTTCGATAGGTGTCTGACTGATTTGGTTAACTTCGCAGCAACTCTCAACGAATAACAAAATGGCTCACGAAAAAGAATTGGCACAACGCAGTGGCAATATCTGCGAATTGTGTGGTGATGCGAATGATTTGCGCACCTACATCGTTCCTCCAACAGAAGGTAAAAATGCTGACGAATGTGTTCATACATGCGGAACATGCGCAGATCAGTTAACAGGTGCAGCACCCATGGATCCCAATCATTGGCGTTGCTTGAATGATAGCATGTGGAGCGAAGTTCCGGCTGTTAAAGTATTGGCATTCCGCATCCTTACTGAATTGCAAGGAGAAGGTTGGCCGGCTGATCTTTTGGAAATGATCTATTTGGATGATGAAACCATGACTTGGGCAAAAGCTACCATGGAAGATCCGGATGCAATCAAGCATTTTGATAGCAATGGCGTTCAGTTGAAAAGCGGAGATTCTGTTGTATTGATCAAGGATTTGGATGTGAAAGGAAGTAGCATGGTCGCTAAGCGCGGAACAGCGGTTCGCAATATTCGTTGTGTACACAATGATCCAACGTTGATCGAAGGAAAGGTGAATGGACAAACCATTTACATTCTGACGCAATACGTGAAGAAGTAATCCAAAGCAGCGAACGATTTGTTATCTATTTCCTAATATTTCGGGTGGAGTTTGAATCTACCCGGGGAAATGCTATTTTCGTTACTCTCAAATCAATCGCATGACAACTGAAGGAATTTTTACCAGAAGAACAGGAGTTGAGTGGGCTTTGCGCCTGGCTCTTTCCGCACTATTCTTAGTTTCCGTGATCGGAAAACTGTATCCGGATCCGAGTGTTTACAATACCTTGAGTGCTTTCGAAGCGAAGCAATTGTTGCCAATGGGCTTTTCAGGTGATTTCGCTCAGTGGTTTTCAAGAACCCTTATCGGATGTGAATTGGCCTTAGGTCTATTGATTTTACAACCTCATTTCTACAGAAAATTAGTCATCCCGACGTCCATTTTGATGTTGGTGATCTTTTGTATCCATTTGTCTTACGAGATAGCAACCAAAGGAAATGTAGGTAATTGTGGTTGTTTCGGAGAGTTTATTTCCATGACACCATTACAAGCAATCATTAAAAATGTGATCGCCATAATTGCGCTGGCTTACCTGTACCGCGTTCGAAAAGGGGTAGAGGATGCGAAGAATTTCTTCGTGTTGACATCCGTAACTTTTGCTTCGATCATGATGGTGTTCATGTTTGGAATGAAAGCATCTAGTGTTGGAAAGACAGATCTAACGGATGCGGGTTCTGAGCCGGTCATCGTTGAAGATGTTGAGATCGATACTGTGATCACAAAACAACCTGTAACTACGGATGTAAAAGTAGAACCGGTAAAAGACTCTGTGAAAGTAGTTGTTGATGAGCCGAAGAAAGCGAAGTCGGGTTTTGCGAAATATTTTGCTGATATCGATAAAGGGAAAAAGTTGATGTGTTTCTTTGCCGCTGGATGTGATCACTGTCAGCAAACGATCAAAGAATTGACGCAAATGAGCAAAGAAATTGAAGGTTTTCCGGAGATCCGAATCATTTTCTTAGAAGAAGAAACGGAATTGATCCCGAACTTCTTTACGATCGCGGGCAATAAATATCCTTATAAGATCTTGGATCCTGGAGCATTTTATACCATTTTAGGTGCAGCAAATACGCCAATGGTTAACTATTTGTGGAACGGAAACAAAGTGAAAGTTTACGAAGGGACAGAAGAATCAGGTGGTAATTACTTCAAACCGGCTGAGTTTAAGAAGATCGTTCAGAAAACTTGGAAAGAGTTGAAGAATTAAAGTTGTACAAGAAAAAAAAATGAAAGGACCTCCTACTGGAAGGTCCTTTTTTATTCATGTTATTAATTCGAAGTACCTGAAGTCTGCTGTGTCTTTGGTGTCTCTTCTGCACTTGCTTTTTCTGCTTTTGGTGGTAGCGGCACCATCACTACTTCATCTCCGTGTGTACGCACTTGAGCGAATAACCAATTGTACATATCGTCACCTCTGAAAACGCGTTCCAACGCACCGTGATTTGCTCCAGGAATTTCCGTGTAGATCAAATTCTTTCCTTCGTTGCAATTTTTAATAGCCGTCACCATTTCACGGGAACGTGTAACCGGAACCGCCTCATCGCGATTCCCATGTTGTATCCACATGGGTATTGTCGCCAAATTACAAGCATCTTTCGGATTTCCACCACCACACAAGGCAACAGCAGCCGTAATTTTATTGGCATATTTCCCGGCGAAATGCATGGTTCTGTATCCGCCTAAACTCATTCCACAAACATATACGCGATTTGTGTCGGTTTTGTAGGTCTTTTGCACGTATTGCAAAACTTCCAACACTTTATCCGGATTCCATGATCCATTGGCAACTTGCGGTGCTACAACGATGGCTGGAATTTGACGTCCATTTTCAATTTCGTGGATGACACCGTATTTTTTAACACGGTTCAGATCAGTTCCGGATAAACTCTTTCCATGCAAAAAGATCAATACCGGCGGATTGTTGTTCAAAATACTGTCTTCAGGAAGATTGATCCAAAAATTGTAAAACGTTTGACCTTTCACAGCGCTCAATTGAGCAAATGAAATTCCGGATAAAAACAATGCGAAAATGATCAATAATCCCTTCATAATCTTGAAAATGAGGGGCGAAGATAGTCATAAAAAGTGGATTTCAAAGGCCCGATTTGCCAACAAACCTTAACGATCACCACTCCAAATCCATTCGCCTTCGCTGAAAACACCAACAGGTTTGCGTGGACTAGGGCCGTTGCGACGAACGAGAAAATAAGCGCGTTGATTTTTGTAATAATCCAAAGTCAAGGTGTAAAACTGCGTACTCTCCAGGTGATAAACCCGAGATTTTGAAGAAAAATCGTAAACGGAAATGGTAAAGTGGGGTTGACCAGTAGCCGTTTTAACGTGTTCTGTCCGGATCATATACAGATCACTCGAAAGAAAATCATTCTCCAGGCGCTCGAATTTCAAGCCGTGAATGGTGTTGTTGATACGTGAATGGTATAGCCTTTCTCCAGTATTGAAATCATACA
>CAYLJB010000136.1:0-5955 GCA_964383785.1 uncultured Fluviicola sp. | reverse complement strand
CGTGCGGCATTTTACGTATCCTGTAATCACTTCTCCTGTACGAAGCACTTCGTTCACACGGATCCATGCTTTGTGCATACGTGCAGTACGGTGAGAAATTACCAATTGTCCTGACTTGTCCTCTTGGCACTCAACGAATACATCAACAGTGTCTCCAGCTTTCAATTCCGGATTGTAACGGAATTCAGAAGCAGGTACAACACCTTCTGATTTGTAACCAACGTTAATGATTACTTCTTTTTTAGTCACTGCGATAACAGTTCCTTCAATTACTTCTTTCTCGTTGATAGAAGTAAGGGTAGTTGCATAACGGTCTGATAACTCAGAACGTTGAATTTGCGTGTACCCGTCCAACGCTAATGCGTCCCAATCAAAATCCGCAGATCCCTGCGCGTTAATTTGTTTTGCCATCTTGGCTTGTTTTACTTGTATTTCAAGACTTCTCGCTGATCCTGAAAGTTGTTTTACGTACCCTGCTAAAGCGAGAAAACAGGGATGCCCTCAAAAAGGCCTGCAAAGGTAAAGAATAATTTCTTTCAAAATCAAGGGCTTGACTCGAAAAACGCGATTATATTTAACCTTCAAAGAACTGATTATGCGTAGATTGAATCTTTTCCTCGTTTTTGGAGCTCTGATCCTAACCATTTTAACGGTTGTTTTCGAATGGCCGTTGTTTCAGGAAGTGGCGTATTTCCTGGCTGATAGCTCGGGACGTTACAAGGTAGTACATCTTTGGGGACTGCTCTTTTTGATCCACCTTTCTCCGGCGATTTTACTGTTGCTGATCCTGCTGTTCTTTGGAAATCGGAAAAAACGAACTGACACCAATTTACTGGATGATGTTATTTCTACCGGAATTACTGTAAAACGCGATAGGAATTTATACGGAGCATTGTTTCCGGTGGATATTTATGTGGATGATGTGAAAAAAGCAACCGTAATTGCAGGTAAAACCGCTCGAATTCCTCTGAATCCGGGGATATATCGTATCAAGGTGATTGCGATGAAACATTTCAGTCCGGAGCTGAATATTGAAGTTGGTGACCAACCAAAAGAATTGTTTTGTGGCTTTGAGTTGGATGGAACCATGCAAAACGTGTTTATTCGAGAAATGTGAGTATCACTAAATTTCGGCGGCCCGCGTTTGAATCACTTGTTGAATGAGTTCCAAAGGAAAATCCTGATCATTCGGGAATTGAATGGAGCCCTTTCCCTGCTTATATCCTTTTAATGCGGTTGCCATTTTGGCTTGCGCTCCCGGTGTTGCATAAATCCCAATGTGTTTTTCATAGGCAGCGAAATAAACCAAGGGTTTCTTATTCAGTTTGTAAGCTGGCATGGAATAAGAAATTCCTTCTACAGCATCGGGATACTGCGACAAAATGTGTTCACGCAGTGCACGCAAGCGTTCCTGAATGCCTTCCGGAAATTGAAGGAGGTATTGTTCGACAGATTCAATTGCTTGTTTCATGATTTCTTCGTTTTCACCTTGATGCGCAAATACACCGGCAAATGATCTGAATAACCGCCCACATAGCGATCACCGGCATAGGTTGTATTCAAAAAAGTATCGTTTCCGCGCTTGATCAGTAGTCTTTCGTCTTTCAAAATAAACGCATTGCTCTTGTGGATTTCCAGTCTGTTTCGTCCTTGTAGTAGTCCTTGAGAAACAATGAGTTGGTCGAAAACCATCCAGTCATCTCTGAAGATGTGCGTGCCTAGATCGTCTTTTTCTTCTTCGATCAACAAATTTACCAGATCTCCCGGTTTCAATTCGTGCTGTCCTTTAGCCCGTAAGATTTCATGTACCGTTTTATCAATTGGTTTATCGTTGAAATCTCCCATAACCAAAATATTGTTCAAAGGATTCGCTACTAAAATTTCATCGATCCGTTTACGGAGCAGGGAAGCTGCGGATTTTCTTCTTGGGTATGTGATCTGTTCGCCTTCTTTGCGCGATGGCCAGTGATTGACGAAAACGACCAATTCCGTTTCGTCAACACGAAAACGTGCTTCTAAAATGTCGCGTGTTCGGAAATATTTTTCACCGGGAACTTGTACCTCATGAGCGCGGTGTTGCAATAAGGTAAAAATGGTAGGGTCGTAGATCAGTGCGCAATCCATGCCGCGTGGATCTTCCGATTCTTCATGCAAGATCGCTAGCTGTTTCTCTGAAAATGGGGCTTGTTTAACCAGGTCTTCCAGAACACGACGGTTTTCCACCTCGCACAATCCCATCATTGCTGGAACTTCCTTTGTGAAAAGACTGGCAGCTTGAGCAATAGCACCTAATTTCTTTTGGTAGCGTTCGTTGTCCCAAAACAGCTCGCCGTCCGGCAAATAAGGATCGTCTCCACGAATCGAGCGATCATCGTAGGTGTCAAATAAATTCTCTACGTTGTAGAACACGACTAATGGAAGGTCAACAGGATTCATGCGAGCTTGCTTGCGCTAAAAGTAAAGAGAATGCCTGAAATAAAACAAAAAAAAAACTCCTCTGTTTCGAGAGGAGTTTTGATGATTGAAATGTGTTTTAGTGTTGTACCTGAAATTTACTACCAATCGTTTCAGAATCTGATTGTAGTATATAGTAATATTGACCATTTGTCAAGTTGTCTGTAGCATAACGAAACGTTTGCATACCGGAGCCTGTAAGTGTTTCTTCATGGATCAATGCGCCGCGTGCATCCATGATCTTTATGTTTAGCTGCGATGTGTTCGATAGCTCAAGATCTAAGTTTACTGCTTCATTCGCCGGACATGGGTAAGCTGCTTGGAATTTGAATGAGCCAAGTGCTTGAATACCTGCTGACTGAATATCAACAATTGGAATGATCAGCACGTCCGCGTTATAAGGAAGTCCGCCAATTGTCCAGATATCGTAGGCGCGCATCCAGGTGCCCATAACTTTTTGACGCACTCTTTTTTCCATGTTTCCATCGGGTCCGCCAGATGTGTTACTTGTATTGGTTGAATATAGAGAAAGGGTGTCGTTTACATTTGACGAATATTCCACACTAATCAAAAAATCACCGCTTTGAGCCGTGTAACTTGGGAATCCAACGATTACAGGCAGACCACTTGTATTCACATCGGCCACAGGTACGATCGCGCCTGTCAAAATGGTGCTAGGCATGGAATCAGCACCTGCATTGTAAACCAAAATATTAAAAGTGTCCGGCGTGTTTACAATGTTTTTGTACGAGAAGTAAACAAATGCTTCCGAAACACGTGCTACTCCCACATCCGAAAAATGAACAGCTGTTTCGCTAGAAATATTGCTTGTCCCCAAAACGAAGCCGCTACTTCCGGCAGAATACGTAAAATAACCCGTTGCACGATCCATATAGGTTGAGATCGTGTCCATAGCTTTTTCTGTTTGATGAGGGAAAATCGGACTCTTTAGTTTCACTGAAGAGCTAATTTGATTTTGTGCATACACTGCACCAAGACTTAAAAAAGATAAAGAGAATAAAAGTTTTTTCATAGAATTCTTGTTTCGACGAAGTAAGGCAAATTGACAGCGAGCTCAACTAGGTTTTTTCATGAACAGTTGCATTCAGTTCATGAACGGAATTTAGCCATACGCGATATGCATGGATATGGAAAAGTTCACTTCTTTGATGGAGGGTTATCTGAGGCGTTGGGCGATGTGGACATCAAGTTAAACAGGTAGTTTTCATGGTTTTATCTATTTTATTAACAGTTGTTTCGAGTTTTATTAACATGCATCAAAAAAAACGTCGTATCTTTGCGCCGCCGATCGACGTTGATCGGTGATTAATTTATTTTATGAGCTTTAAGGATCTCGGATTACGAGTGGAAGTTCTGCAGTCGATAGAAGCAATGGGTTTTGCAGAACCAACTCCGATCCAAAAAAGTGCCATTCCGCACTTATTACAACTAGAGAGCGACTTTGTCGGACTCGCTCAAACTGGGACAGGAAAAACCGCAGCGTTCGGTTTACCGCTAATTCACAAGGTCACAGACAGACCAACTCAAACACAAGGACTTATTATTGCACCCACACGGGAATTGTGCCTTCAGATCTCCAAAGATTTAGAAGCATTTGCGCAGTTTGACCAAAAAATTCGCGTGGTTGCTGTGTACGGTGGAACGGATATCCGTCGCCAGATCACAGAGATCAAGCGTGGTGCTACAATCGTTGTTGCAACTCCGGGACGTTTGGTCGATTTGATAAATCGCAAGGCTGTTAACCTGCAAACGGTTGAAACAGTGGTCTTGGATGAAGCCGACGAAATGTTGAACATGGGTTTCAAAGAGGATATCGATGAGATCTTAGATGCAACTCCTGACACGAAAAGTGTTTGGTTGTTTTCAGCAACAATGCCGAAAGAGGTAGCTGAAATTGCTAAAAACTACATGACAGACCCATTAGAGGTAACTGTTGGACATAAGAATCAAAGTAACGAGAACATCGAGCACATCTATTACTGTGTGAAAGAAAAAGATCGTTACGACGCATTGAAACGTTTGATCGATGCTAGTCCGGAGATCTTCGGATTGGTATTCTGTAGAACGCGTAATGAAACGGCTACGGTTGCTGAAAAATTGATGAAAGACGGATATAGTGCTGAGCCACTACACGGAGATCTTTCTCAAGCAATGCGTGATCGTGTAATGGAGCGTTTCCGCGAACGTTCGATCCAATTATTGGTAGCTACGGATGTTGCTGCTCGTGGAATCGACGTGGATAACATTACACACGTTATTAACTACAACTTGCCGGACGATATCGAGAATTATACGCACCGTTCAGGTCGTACAGCTCGTGCCGGACGACAAGGAAAATCATTGGTGTTGATCAATACGCGTGAGTCTTACAAGATCAAAGCGATCGAGCGCCAGATCCGTATGACATTTACGCCTGCTTTGATCCCTTCAGCTCAAGAGATCTGTGGTATTCAGTTGAATAAACTGATCGCTAAGGTGAAGGAAACAGAAGTACGTGAAAAAGACATCGCTCCGTTCATGGAACAAGTGATGGCAGATTTCGCTGATTTCTCGAAAGAAGATATTATCAAGAAGTTTGTTTCGGCAGAATTCAACCGATTTATTGAATACTACGATCGTGCAGGTGATCTGAACGTGATGAGCGGGAAAGACCGCGGAGATCGTCAGGAACGCGGAGATCGTGGTGATCGTTTCGATCGCAAGGAGCGTGCACCGCGCGACAATGGCAACAGAACTCGTTTCTTTGTAAGCCTTGGAAAACGCGACGGATTGAATCCGGGTGGTTTGTTGCGCGTTATCTGTGATTCAACTGGTTTGAAATCAGCAAACATTGGTCGTATCGACGTGATGCCGAACTTCTCATTCTTCGAAGCAGATAAAGAAAATGAAGGATTGATCCTTTCTCAGGTAAATGCTGCTGAGTATGAAGGTCACCAGGTAAAAGTGGAGATCACGCAGAAAAAAGACAGTGCTAATCGTGGCGAACGCCGTTCATTTGGAGGAGATCGTGGAGACCGCGGAGGACGTTCAGGTGGATTTGGTGGAGATCGTAACGGTGGCGGAGAGCGTCGTTCGTTCGGTGGAGACCGTGCCCGTTCTGGAAGCAGCGATCGTCGTTCTTCAGGTGGATTCCGTAGCGAAGGAGGTTCTTCTCGCGGTGGATTCGGTGGAAGCAGAGATGGTGGTAGCGACCGCAGAAGCAGTGACCGTCGCTCTAGCGGAGGCGGAGAACGCAGAAGCTCAGGTGGCGGACGTCGTTTTGATTCAAGCTACTCGAAATAATTGAAAATTGAGCATGGAGAATTGAAAAGACTTGAGATTCCAATTCGTCCCCCTTTGGAGGGGGACCTAGGGGGAGGAAAAGTCAATTTTTCATTAAAAGTCAAAAGAATAAACCAAAAAAGAATTGAAGTTTTTGGTGAGTCATTAAAGGGGAGGCAATGAAAATCCTCCCCCTTAATCCCCCTCCAAAGGGGGAAA
>CAYLJB010000135.1:0-5969 GCA_964383785.1 uncultured Fluviicola sp. | reverse complement strand
TGCTTTTGAATAAAAAGGGCCATTTTGTGCACCCGTTGATCGGAATTCAGATCATTGATTACACTGATGATGACTCTTTTTTTCACAGGCATGCCTTTCAAACAAAAGTAGCAAATCTATTCAAAAAGAAAGGGCGTGTATAATCTACACGCCCTTAACTCTAGAATAAGGTATTCTTATAGTTTCACAACACGTTTAGTGATTGCAGTTCCGTTTGTAGAGATACGAACTTGGTACAATCCTTTTGCCAATTGTTGCATTGGGAATTGTGCGATTGTTCCTTGTACGTTAACTTGTGAAGCAAGTACTTTTCCAGTCATGTCGATCAATTCAACAGTAACAGCCTCGCTTGTAAAGTTTGTCAAATCTGCAGAAACCGCTTCGTTTACCGGGTTCGGGAATACAGACACAGCATTCAACAAATCTTGCTCAGTAAGATCAGCTGTACTAGCTACTAGCGTAATGTTGTAATCTTCCACTTCACCGTAAGTAGCATCACCACAAGGAGAGATAGATCCATCACCAACATCAGTTCCAGAGTAGTGCATACGAACACGCATTTTCACAGTACCGGTTGTTGCTCCAACAGGAACAGTAAAGTTAAAACTAGTTGTAAATGCAGACGCTGTTGCAATAGAGTAACCTACTTGCTCACCTACATCGTTGAAATCAAGATCATTATTGAAGTCGATCCAAACAGCCAATTCATCATCTACATAAGCAGTATTTGTTGAGCCAACAATTGCAGTTGTAACAGTAACCGTGTAGCTACTTCCTTTAGTCAACGTTGTTGTTTGAGATCCTGAAGTGTAAGTACTACAGTTAGAAGTGTTGTTCAATGTGTTCAGCGTAACACCAGCGATATATTCGTTTGCATCACCTGTTGCACAGCCGATCGTAGTTGCAGCAGTACAAGGAGCAGTAGCCGAAGAAACAACAATGTAGTTTGTTTTCACTTCTTGATCAGATCCAATTGCATTGGAAGCTGTTAAAGTGATCGTGTATTGTCCAACTGTGTTGAAGGTAATTTGCGGGTTTTGAGAACTTGCAGATGTACCTCCTGCATAAGCCCATCCTGTAGCCGGGGAAACCGACCAAGCCCAAGTAGTAGGAGTATTTGTAGACTGATCTGTGAATGTTACAGTAGTACCAGGGTTCACGTTGGTTGCACTAGCCACGAAGTTAGCAACAGGCGCTTGTGGAGCTGAACATGGATCACTTGATCCGTTTAAAACCAACAATCCTGTGTTTCCTGGATCTAAGAAGTTTTTCAAAGGAATTTGTCCTGCTGTTGTATTTGAATTCCAGTGATATGAAACTTTACCATAAAAATCTGGTGAAGTAAGTGCAGTACAGAATGAACTTCCTCCAGTTAATGTTCCGATAATTCGGCCGTTCGAGTTATTGAACAATGGAGATCCAGAAGACCCGCCTTCAGTTACTCCGTGTCCGTTTGAATTTGCTGTCCATGTTAGACGCCAGTGAGATTGTAATCCATTTCCGTTCCACCCAGCAGATACTGTAGTACCACTGAAAGTAGAGATTTTCTTGATGTCCCCTGCTGGGTGGTGAATACCAACACCTCCAGTAGTTGCCGTGTTATTCGCATCCCAACCATTCCAGTAAGCGTTGAAGTTTGCTGATTTCAAGGTAGTGATTGTAGCTGCTTCGTTAGCTGCAGAGCCCAACTGTACCAACAAGAAATCAGACCCTGTATCACCACCGCCATCGTTAGATGATGCTTTTTTCACACATCCAGTGATGAAGTTATTTGCCAAAGTACCCTGAGTGGCAGGGTCAGTACATCCCGAAGCTTCGTAGCGGAAGTAAAAACGCCATTGGTTAAAATTTGCAGCTGTAGAGTTCACACCACAGTGCAAAGCAGTTAAGAACAAAGGTTTACAGTCTTGTGCAGTGTTGTTTACCAAAGACCCTGTACACCATCCTTGCATTGCGCCTTCAACCACCAAGATACGCGCTACTCCGCGCTTTTCATCCTGCCACTGGTCTCCAACCGGAGAGCAATTTACGTTGATCTCACAAGCCTCGCTATCATTGAAATCTTTCAATTTTGCCGGAGCTCCCGTAGATCGGTAATCGTAAGAGATGCGATCGATCAAGATGTCAGATGCTTGTGTTCCTGCAGGCTCAGTAAGCTGCAAGGTCATCTCATCACCAAAACAAAGCGCCACGTTTTGCATGCCGTGATCAAGAACATCAGCTGCCGTTAATGTAAGATGCAAACGCTTTCCATCATTGTCAAACACATCAAATGTTGATCCACCATAGATGTGGAAACGATCGAATAAAAATGACAATGCTTCAGCTCCTGGGTAATTGATTTTCAATTGCCAAACACGGTCGCCATTCGGCAAAGATGTCCATACACCAGCACTCGTCGTAGTGATATTTGTCATGGTGTGCACACCAATACGATACAAGTCTCCATTATGGTCACGCTCGATATCTTCTTGCTGAATTGCAGCCATATCGGGCGGTGTAAGATTAAAAGTAGGGGTTGTTTTAAATGTTGTTAACGTTTTACTTGTGATGGCAGGAGAAACCTGACCAATCGCTGAAAAACCTAACACCAGGGCAAAGATCCCTGCGGAGAGTAGTTTTCTTTTCATTTCATGAGTTTTATTAGTTCAGCTTGCTCAAATTTACATAGTTTAACAATACATTTGAGATACATTGCGTTTTTTTACACACAAACACAGATGCATGCAGAGGATTTTGGTTGTAGAGGATGAACAAAGTTTATTGGAAATGATCGCGTTTAACCTGGAGTTAGAGGGTTATGAGGTGCGAACAGTAGCCAATGGACGTAAGGCTCAGGAACTTGCGAACGACCTCGCACAATTTGATCTGGTAATTTTGGATGTAATGCTACCTGAGGTGAGCGGACTGGATGTTTGTAGGACTTTTCGCGCCGTTTCAAATGTGCCGATCTTGTTTTTATCAGCCAAAGGAACAACCATTGATCGCATCGCCGGGTTGAAACTGGGGGCAAACGATTACTTGCCAAAACCATTTGATCTGGAAGAACTGTTGTTGCGCGTTCGTGTGTTGGTAGGAAATAATCCAAAGCGGACAATTGTTGATGAATTGACCATCGGTAAAATGCATATCAACTTTGGTGCGGTTGAAGTAACCAATCTGGAAACAGGACAAAAACATGAGTTGACCAAACGTGAGCTAGAGTTGCTTCAATTTTTTAACCAACACCGGGATGAGGTGGTTTCTCGAGACGAATTATTAAACTCATTGTGGAAAAATGATCAGTTCCCTACTAGTAGAACGATTGATAATTATATCCTTAATTTCAGGAAGTTGTTTGAGTCAGATCCTAAAAACCCAATCTATTTTCATTCTATCCGTGGAATAGGTTATAAATTTACCTTACCTGAATAATCCTATTTTTGCATGATGAATCCTGAAGCAATGATCGGAACTGAATCCAAAACAGAGAGATATGACAAAGCCTATTTGCGCATGGCTGCAACCTGGGCTCAATTATCACATTGTTCTCGTAAAAAGGTGGGTGCACTAATCGTGCGCGACGGGCGTATCATTTCTGATGGATACAACGGAACTCCTGCTGGTTTTGACAATTGCTGTGAAAACGAACATGGAGAAACGCATTGGTACGTACTGCATGCGGAAGCAAATGCAATTCTGAAAGTGGCAAGATCGACAAATGACTGCAGTGACGCGACCTTATACCTTACCTTGTCGCCATGCAAAGATTGCAGTAAACTAGTCTTGCAGGCGGGAATTAATCGTGTGGTATATATGCATGATTACAAAGACACCACCGGAATAGATTTCTTACGCAGCGCCGGTGTTGAGATCGTAAAAATCGAAGACCCTTTTAACCATGAATAATCCTAAGAACACCTATTTTCTTCCTTTACTACTCATGCTCTTCTTGGCGCTGGGTGTTTTGCTGGGAAGTTCGCTGAGCAACGGAAGATTGTTGGATAATGATCCGTCTAATGAATTCGGAAAATTGAACGATGTTATGGATATTCTGGATAAAGAATACGTAGACACCATCAAGAAAAAGGAACTATTCGAAGAAACCATTGCTGATATGCTGCATAAACTTGATCCGCATTCCAATTACATTGCGGCTGAAGACATGCAATTGGCCAATGAGCAGATCGACGGAAAGTTTGGCGGGGTCGGAATACGTTTTGCAATCATTCGAGATACACTTTGTGTTACAAATGTAGTTCCCGGCTCACCTTCCTATCGAGTTGGGATGTTGGCGGGAGACCGCATTGTCCAGATCGATAATAAAAAGGTCGCGGGTAAGAAAATGAAGAATGAGCAGTTTATGGGCATGTTGAAAGGTGATCCACAGACAAGTGTTCGCGTTAAAGTCTTGCGAAAAGGATCAGTGAAACAATTCAAGATCGTACGTGGAATTATTCCAATTCCATCTATTGTTTGCGCCGAAATGATTGAAGGAAATGTGGGATATATCCGTTTGGACCAATTCTCGGCAACTTCTGCTATTGAGTTTAGTTCTGCCGCCGAACGCTTATTAAAGTTAGGCATGAAGAAGTTGATCTTCGATTTGCGCGATAATAGCGGAGGAGTTCTTTCAGTAGCTGTTCAGATTGCAGATGAGTTCCTGCCTGCAGGAAATGGAATCGTGGAGATTAGAGGAAAGAATCAAGGAAAGCGCACGTATAAAGCAACACCAGGCGGAATGCTTGAGAAAATGCCAACGATCCTATTGATCAATGAAAATTCGGCCTCGGCATCTGAGATCGTAGCGGGTGCCCTTCAGGACAATGATCGCGCCACTATTTTAGGTCGTCGCTCGTTCGGTAAGGGCTTGGTACAACAAGATTTCCCTCTGCGTGATAACAGCAATTTGCGTCTTACCATCGCCAGATATTATACACCATCCGGACGATGCATTCAGCGTTCCTTCAAAAAAGGCTATGAGGAATATTACCACGAAGATATGCTGCGAAAAGAGCGTGGAGAATTTTTCGAGATCGACTCAACAATCTTTAAGAATGCACCGAAGTACAAGACGAAAAAAGGACGCGTTGTTTACGGAGGAGGAGGAATCATGCCTGATATTTTTGTAGCGCTTGACACCTCCAATTCCAGTATGTATTACCTGAATTTGCGCTTCTCTCCAGCTTTCCAACACTACGCTTTTGATTTTGTGGCGAACAAACGGGGTCAATGGAAGAGTTTGCAGGAGTATAACAAGCGTTTCAATGTGAGTAATGACATGGTAGAAGGTCTGACTTCCTATGCAGCGCGCAACTTGGATATAGCCCTTGTTCCAGAAGAGAAGAAACGCAGTTATGAATTGATCCGCAAGGCTTTAAAAGCAGAAATAGCTCGTCAGTTATTCATTGAAGACGGTTATTTCTTTGTGCAAGCTGCGGGTGACAAGGAAATTCAAAAAGCGCTTCAGATCCTGGAAAGGAAGTAAGCTTGTTTAATAAAACCCCTCAGGTCTATGCGATTCATAAGTCTTTCAAAACTTAAAAAGGTCTGTGGTGAAATCGCATTTCCCCTTAGTCCGGAAAAGCTTTCAGAAATAAGAACATTGTTGTACGTAAATGACGCTTTTGCCGCTATCGACATGGCTTCGAAGGAATACTTGTTGGAAGCATTACTTAGCGATAAACACGTGCTTTTCTTTCAGTGGATCGAAGAACATAAAAGTCTTCAGGAGTTATTGGAGAATGGGATTGTGAACGATGTCTTTGAAGACAAACTGAATTGGAGCAAACATGCTTTGTATCCGGAATTTCAGGAATTTATAGCCCCTTTTCTGAAAGATTTGCCGCCCTTTACCAATTTGAACAATTGGGATGATCTAAATAAGGCACTAAGTTACCACGACTTATTGCCGGCAGCGAATCGGCAGCAATTGTATCAGGCGACAATAGCATATTCATCGCAAGAACGAAATCGGGTAAAAGCTCTTA
>CAYLJB010000134.1:0-6104 GCA_964383785.1 uncultured Fluviicola sp. | reverse complement strand
ACCACAAATGAGTTTCCTGATTGATAGGATCCTCCATTTAAACTATATAAATAAACGGGTGTTCCGCCTCCTGCATTGGTAGTTATGGTAGTCGTTCCACCATTACATGCTATTGATCCAGCAGAAATTGAAGCGGTAAGTACTGCAGGCTGAGTAATCACTATTTGATTCGATCCCTGTGTACAGTTATTAGCATCTTTTACCGTAATAGTGTAAGTCCCAGCTCCAACAGTGAAGCTAGAACCCGCTTGAAAAGTACCCCCATTTAAACTGTACTGGTACGGTGTAACTCCACCTCCAGCCAAAGCTGAGATACTCGTAGTATTTCCATTACATAATAATGACGTTGTCAAAGCCGATGCTGACGCCGTCAACAAAGACGGCTGATTGATTGTGATGGTTACCTGTTTGGAACACCCTGTATTATCCTGAACAGTGCAGGTATAAGTACCAGCTGATAGATTGGATGCCGTAGCTCCAGTTTGAATTGGAATCGTATTCCAGGAATATGTGTAAACCCCTGATCCGCCACTCACAGAAACAGATGCCGAACCATTAGCACCTCCATTACACGAAACATTAGAAATCGTTGGTGTTATAACAATGTCGGTTGGAGATGTAATAACAATATTTTGAGTTACGGAACAACCATTGTTGTTTGTTACAGTAAGACTATAATTACCCGCTGCTAAACCAGAAATCGAATTCGCTGTTGATCCATTTGACCAAAGATATATTGGTGTTGTACTGAATCCAAAATCGTCCAGTAATATATTACCGCTGGCACCAGATACCCATGAAATTTTGACCTTCAATTGTCCCGGCGCAACTGCCACTGGTGTTGGAAATGTATAACTAAACTTCTTCCATTCAGTATTTGGAAGGTACGCCGTGTTAACATTATTAATACTGGATGACCAGGTAGCCCCACCATCAGTGGAATAACTCATTGTCCAACTTAAGGCATTTGCTGAATAACGGCGCATATTAATGGAAAAGGAAGTAACCGTTCCATTTCCATTATAGGTACCAATCCAATCATTTGCAGCTGCTTGTAAACGATATGCAAATCCTCCAAGAGTAGAAGGAACAAGATTAACAGGAAATAGATTATCTCTAATTCCACCTGTGGCTCCAAATGCCCAATCTGATTCAGTATATGTATGCTGCGAATAGGTACTGTAGGCAGTACCTGCCGGAACTTGTGCCCAGTTACCCGAAGTGTTAAAGTCAATAATTTTCTCACTAATTCCACCCGAATAAGTTGATGAAGCGGCCCCATCAGCGGCCCCAAAGCAAGATTCATTCGTAGTTGAAACCGATAATGTAGGTGCTGAATTAACTGTAACAGTTACTACAGGACTGGTATATTGACAAGTTTGAGCATTTCCAACAACGACATAATAATTCCCGGAGACACTCGCTGTGTAAGTGGCACTTGTTGCTCCAGAAATTGGAGAATTATTTAAATACCACTGAAAGGTTGTTACATTGGCCGTAGCATTTGCAGAAAGTAATGTGTTAACTGACGTACTACATGCGACAGAACTTTGGGAAATTGACGCAGTTACCGGACGTAGAACTGTAACATTCACCGTTTGGGCCGAACCAGGACAACCACCGCTGACTGCTGTTGGAGTTACTGTGTAAACTACAGTCTGATTAACTGAGGTTGAAGTACTTGTATTTACCAAAACATCGGTTATCGTTGCTGAACCAACTGCCGTTACACTTTCGCCTGTTACACTGCCGTTTGCAGTTGCAACCCAAGAGAAATTGGAAGAAACGGATGCTGTAAGTCCTAAGTTAACGGCCGAACCACTGCAAACTGTCAAGGCATTGCTACTTGTCATGGTCGGAACAGCATTGTTTGTTAGTACAATCTGATCTGAGGCCGAACAAGAACCGCTTGATGTAGTTAGCTGCAAAATCGCTGAACTTCCAGCTGGAACACCTGTAATGGTCGACGTGAGTGAAGATGGTGTTGTGATTGTCGCAGTACCGCTAACTACTGTCCAAAGAACCGACCCTCCCCCGGAAACACTTCCATTTAAGTTAAAAGTGCCATTATTGCACTGACTAACATCCAAGCCAGCATTTGCCGTTAAAATTGATGTTGTTACTGTAACAATTACATCATCTGTAGATGTTACACATCCTGATGTTGAAATACTCCAACGAAAAGTGTAAGTGCCGGCTATCAAGTTACCAATAAGCGTGTTAGGTGAATTGGTACTTACAATATTTGGTGAATTTGGTCCACTCACCATTGTCCATGTTCCAGTACCAGAAACTGGCGTATTACCAGCCATTGTCGCGGATGTTCCACAAATGTTTTGATCAATACCGGCAGCAGCAGTAGTAGGAGAAGCAGAATTTGTCAAAATTACTTGATCCGAACTTGTTGAACAGGTTCCATTTGAAATAGTCCATGTCAGCGTTGCTGAACCACCTAATGGAATACCTGTTACTGTCGTATTGAATTGATTCGGATTTGTAATACTAGCAGTACCAGAAGTTAAAGTCCAAATACCTGAACCTGATACAGGATTATTACCCGCCAGCGTGAATGATCCACTATTACAATTAGCCTGATCTGTGCCTGCATTCGCAGTTGTAGGTGGCGCATAGTTCGTTAAGATAACATCGTCGAAAGAAGCTGTACAAGATCCATTTGAGATTGACCATCTTAATGTTGCTGAAGTTCCTGCTGGAACTCCCGTAACAGCGCTACCAGGTGATGCAGGTGTCGATATCGTTGCTGTCCCCGAAATTACCGACCACTGACCGGTACCCACAGTGGGCGTGTTTCCGGTCATGTTGAAGGTTCCATTGTTACAATTAAACTTATCTATTCCCGCATTTGCGGTTGTTGGTAGCTGATAATTTGTAAGGGTTATTTGATCACTTGAAGCATTACAAGTACCGTTAGTGATCGTCCAACTCAACGTAACACTTGACCCTGCTGCTACACCGGTTACCGTCGTATTAAAAAGAGATGTATTGGTTATAGTTGCTGTGCCTGAAACAACTGTCCAAACACCACTTCCTGATGATGGGTTATTACCGGATAGCGTAAATGTTCCATTATTACAGTTAAATTGATCAGGCCCAGCATTTGCAACAGTGGATGGTGCATAATTGATCAATACAACTTGATCCGAGCTAGCACTGCACGCACCGTTGCTAATAGTCCATTGCAACGTAGCTGTATTACCGGCTGCAACAGTCACCTGAGAAATTGGTGACGACGGTGATGTAATTGTAGCAGTTCCACTTACCACAGTCCAAAGACCCGTTCCAATAGTAGGAGTATTGCCAGTCATCGTAAAAGTGCTCACATTACAATTGGTTTGATCCAAACCAGCATTTGCAATACTTGGCGCAGCATTCACGGTCCATGTCGCAAGCACAACAGGCGTGTTGGAAGTACAACCGGAACCTACCGTACAATTTGCACGTACACCTCTTATCTGAACACTACCCCCATTTGGAATACCCGCGGTACTAATGGAACTTCCAGACGTATATGAAATCCAAGTAGATCCATTGTTTGTACTGTATTCGTAGTTGTCAGAACAGCCAACACCACCAGATCCGGATACAAAAGTTGCTGAAACATTGGTGCCTTCACACACACTAGCAGTGTTCGGAGTTTTAACGTTCAAGCTAGGATTAACCGGATTTGGATTGATGATTACCGTAGCGGTTGCTGTAGAAATCGAACTACATCCGTTCCCTAGAGCACTTATCGTACAATAATAATATGTTGTGCCTGCCGTTGACGTGGATGGAGTGTAATTGGCTGTTTGAGCCCCATTCGATGAACCTAAACTGGTACCACCAGAATTAAGGTTGGTTGTATTACTATACCACTGGTAAGATAAATTTGGAGTTCCTCCCGAACCGGTTGTACTTAAATTCGTTGGAGTTCCTCCTACACAAAGCGATTGTGATGTAAGTGGTTGAGTATTAATTGAAGGATCAGCAACAACTGAAACGGATGTAGATGCTGCAGTAGAACAACCATTAGGGAAATTTGTTGTGAAAACATAATTACCTGCACCCGCCAACGGAATTGAATTTACTATTGGATCATTCGCCGTAGAAGTAAAAGAATTTGGGCCTGTCCACGAATATGTTGGATTAGCAGCAAAGTTCAACGTGAAATTTGTAAAGGTGCCAAAATCACCACCAACATTATCTAATATACGTAACACCCAAATACCATCTGCCGGACCAGTCAAACTTGAAAAAGGTTGTTCTGGAGTAAACGTTCCCGTAAATGGCGCTGCACCAAGTGTTATTGATGTCCCTGTAGTACCAAATGTGGTATTTATGAAGTTGTCACCACCTCCACCATTGGCAGTACTCAGTTCAATTGTTGAACCACTTGGAGAAACTAAATAAATATTCAAATCTCCTGTGTAAGTGTGCGTCAAGTTTAAAACAGCTGTACTTAATTGACTAGCTAAAAAACCTGTACCAGAAACGTGAAGAGAACGTGCAACCCAAACATTATCATTGATTGCAATTGAAGAATTGTTTATAACAGAAAATGAAGTAGCTGCATCACTATTTGTTAATTGAACACTTCCCCCCTCACAAACAGGTGAATTGTTCGAAACAGTTGGCGTGTTTAATGACTCGCATAATGTACGAACCTTAATTGTGAAATTACCTTGAAAACCGGCACCTGAACCAGAGCTAAATACACGTATAAAATAAGGTTGACCAGAAGTCAATGCGCTCAGAAGTATTGATTCCGTACCACTGATTATATCGCTACAAGCAATTTGTGTTAGTGCTCCACAGGTACCTGAAAAAATTTGTAGTACACCGTCAAATGTTCCAATAGGTGCAAGCTCCACAACATGGCTTGTAGCAGATGCTGTAAAAGAGTACCACACATCATCATCCGCCGTACCTGTACAAACACTCGGCATTCCAGCTGACGTAGAAGAACATCCCGTACTTCCACTTGTGGCGACTCCAATAGTAAGACTAGTGGACGTTACACATTCATCATTAGATGGCGTGGATGGGAAATAGGTCGTAAGTATACTTGCAGAAGATCCCGTATTACTGGTTACACAGCTCAAATTCGAGGTAATTACACAGTAAACAAGATCCCCATTCTGCGGAACGTTAATCGTGTAAGTGGTGGATGTACCTGACTGAACAAGTGTATTGTTTAGATACCAGGCATATGTTGGCGCCGAACCACCATTAATAGGTGCTGCCGTATATGTAATCGGGGAAGGTGCAACACCACAGAAAATAGTATTGGTTGAGGAAATTGATACTGAAGGGGTTAATTGCGGATCAATCGTGACTGACACACTTCCTTGAGGCCCCCAACAACCACTTGGTGATAAGGATCTAAAATAATAAGTACCGCTAGATGTAACAGTAGCAGTCGTGCTTGCGTTTGCGGTTGAGCTACCATTGGAAGTTGTTCCTTGAAAATAAACCGTTCCTCCAGCTCCTCCTGATGCAGTAATTACTGTACTTCCACAAAATGTTCCAGCTCCTGAAACAGTTACAGCCGATGGTGGTGAACAAATATTCACCGAGTAATCTAAGGCTTGACCCCAGGCACTACTGCTCGCATTACAAGCCTGAGTATTTAAAATGGCCGCATCTTCTCCTGCTCGAACTCGCATACGCGTATTTCCGCTCAGTGCTCCTACCGGCACTGCAATAGTAATAGTTGAGATTCCTCCCGAGCCTGCGTTGGTTCCATTTGAAAAAGATTCTGTTGTCTCGAATGTCCCATTCTGGTTAAAGTCGATCCAGACCCGCGAATATTGATTCGCATCTGTTCCCAAGGTGATTGAAATCACCTCAGATCCTCCGGCCGCAAGATTCGGAACAGCATTTTGTGCACTTATTCGGTTAAAATAATATGGCGAAACATTTGCAGGTGGGGTGTCGTTTAAATTAAGTAACGAAACATTTGTAATGTTATCTGTGCTACCTCCAGACGCGTATGTTGGCGTACAATAAGATATTGCTAATGTGGTGCATGATTGATTGCTTGAATTCGCACTCGTTCCACATGTATTTACTGCTCTAACACGGTAATAATAGGTAGTTGTTGG
>CAYLJB010000133.1:0-6131 GCA_964383785.1 uncultured Fluviicola sp. | reverse complement strand
AAGCAACTTACGATACAGAAAATATTGGTCACTATGGTTTAGCCTTCCAATACTATACCCATTTCACTTCACCTATTCGTCGTTACGCCGATTTGATGGTGCATCGCATCCTGTTGGAGTGTTTGGAAAATCAACCGCACAAATATGGCAGTGGCTTGGATGATGTTTGTAAACGCATATCTCGTATGGAACGTAAAGCCGTAGAAGCAGAGCGCGAATCGAACAAATACTTCCAAGTTGTGTATGTCCATGACAAGATCGGAGAAGAATTTGAAGGTATTGTTTCGGGTGTTGCTGAGTTTGGTTTGTTTGTAAAAATGACAGAAAATGCTTGTGAAGGCATGGTTCCGATACAAGAATTACCGGGCGATCGTTATAATTTTGATGCCAATAAAATGATTATTGTAGGACAAAAAACAGGTAAAGAATTCCACTTTGGAGATGCCGTTCGTGTCCGAATTTCAGAGGTAAGTCCGCGCAAGCGCACCATTGATTTGGAGTTGATTTCTTAGAAATGATAATCAGGAAATCACTAAGTAAATTAATTTTCTTAAAAAATATGATGAGTTGTCTTAGAGAAGAACTCTAAGTTAGACTTACTATTTTAATTTTTGACCGGTTTTCTTTACTTACAAATTTCCAACTTTTGAACTTAGCAACTTTGCTAAATTCGAAATTCATATTTTTTCAAAATGGCTTCAAAACGGCGTTTTTTATTTAACATAACGTTCCTCTTTAGAAACGCCTAAAAAATTTCACCTGAAAGTTGAGTAAAAATAGAAAAGGTCGCTTTTAGGTGACCAAAATGGACAAATTAAGAAAATATAGTGTTGATTACAACATTTTGATTCGCGCCGTTAATTCATCTCGGTAAGATCCTCCGATTGGAATTAATTTGCGGTCGTTCTCTAATTGTAAATTCGGAAAATCAATAGAAGCAATTTTGTCCAGGCGAACGATGAAAGATCGATGAACACGAATAAAGTGATCGTTCCCCAATTTCGTTTCTATGTCCTTCATGGTAGAATGAATCGTGTAACGAGAATCATTGGTATTGATCACGACATAATCTTTCAATGCTTCAATGAAGAAAATGTCACTCATATTCAACTTCACCAACTTACTATTCGATTTCACGAAAATGAAATCATGCTGTGTTTCTTTCTCTTTGTTTTCAACAAGTGAATACAACATGTCGCGTTCGCGCTCAACCTCCTGCTCTTTCTTGTGTTTGTAAAGAGCCATTTCAATTGATGTGTGTAGATCGATCTCCTTGAATGGTTTTAGAATATAACCATATGGCTCCGTTACCTTAGCCTTTGCCAAGGTTGCTTCGTCAGCATATGCTGTCAGGTAAATAACAGGAATGGCGTAGTCATTGCGAACGATCTCGGCTGTTTCGATTCCGTTCATATCCCCTTTCAACATGATATCCATTAAGACAATATCCGGATGTTCCTGTGCTACCAACTCCAGTGCTTTTTCACCGGATGGTGCAGCTCCAACGACATTGTACCCCAGCTTCTTTAAGCTGGACTGAATGTCCTTTGATACAATAAATTCGTCTTCAACAACCAGAACGTTGGCCTTAGTCATGGGTAATACTTTGTTTTCAAAAGTAGTCAAAAATTCATCTAAACCTCGACCGCTTTATCAATATTTCAATGAATAGATGTCAATAATAGTTACCGAATATACTGTAAACCAATTAATAAAACAAATAACCAGTCCCAGAGGTATGATTATAACTAATAAAAATAAAGAATTTATAATTTAAGATTTTTACTCCTTTTATTAGGGCTGTTAATTCGTGTAAAACTTTCAGTGCTTTTCCTTGTTGTTTTGTGTTTTAAACAAAAGAAAGGGTTTTGTTAACAAGATCGACATTCGTTAATGCTTTCATTTAACATGACTTAAGGTAGATATAAACATCTATGTGAATTGTGAGTTGTGTGGATAATAAGTTGTTCTGTTAAGTCTGTTTTCATGGAGATAACCTGTTTGAAATTCACATGAAACTTTCGTTAACTTTTGATGTGTATTCCAAATAAAAGGACATATATAACGGTTTATTGAATTGTACAAGGAAAAGTTTCTGATAGTTATTAGCTGATATTCACGGTTGATTTGAAATATCTGTTAATAAAAGCAATTTGAATAGTGCTAGTTTTCAGTATGATAACAAATGAAGAAATTACTCATTGTTTATACTTTGTTCGTTTTGTTAATAAGACCTACTTTTGAAACAATCAATAGAAATATCATGAAACAAGTTATTCCAATCGGCGCAGATCATGCCGGTTTTCAGTTAAAACAAGTATTGATCGATTACTTAACCGAAAAAGGTTATTCTGTAAAGGATTACGGATGCTACAGCGAAGATAGCATTGATTACGCTGATTTTGGACACCCGGTTGCTGATCATGTTGAACAACATGAAGGAACTCTTGGTATCGTGATTTGCGGTAGTGGAAATGGAATTAATATGACTGTTAACAAGCATCAGGGAATTCGTGGAGCTCTTTGTTGGAAAAAGGAAATCGCACAATTAGCACGTGAACACAATGATGCCAATATCTTAACACTTCCGGCTCGTTTCATTTCTGAACAAGAAGCAAAAGATATGGTTGATGTGTTCTTTGCAACACCATTTGAAGGTGGACGTCACCAACGTCGTATTGAAAAAATACCTTGCTGTCTATGAAAGTTCGCTTACTGTTAGTATTTGTACTATCTGGTGTAACCGTTTTATTTGGTCAAAAAAAGGATTGGGCTGCACATTACGCTAACTTGATTGATTCCGTTGATCTTAGAACTCATTTAGAAGTTTTGGCTTCAGATACTTATGAAGGTCGCGAAACCGGAAAGAAAGGTCAACAAATGGCGGCGGCGTATCTGATAGAAAAGTTTAAAAAGATAGGCGTTGCTCAGGCTCCTGGATCCACTGGATATGAACAATATTTTAAGGTTGTTGAAACGAAACCAGGAGGATCGATCACCTGGAGTAATAAGACCTTGGCATTTAAATCGGATTTCATTTATTACGGTGCAAAAAGCAAATGGTCGGTAAATGATCTTCCGTTAATGACCTTGGAAACAGCAAAACTGCTTAAACCAGTTGCCTATGTGTTGGTAGCTAAAATTGAATCGTTTGAATTACGAGCTGAAGTTCAACGCTTGAAAGTAGCTGCTCCATCCGGATTGAAAGGAATTGTTTTGTTACATCCTAATTATGATCAGGTGTATGAATATTTGGAGCATTATACCACTGCCCCATCGATGCGTTTATTGGATAACGAACAACGCGAGGAGATACCAACGATCATGGTCAATACCAAGTCCATCGAAGCTTCCTTAGCAAAACCATTTCGCTATTTGATTGGAAAAGGTAAGCAGTCTAAAAAGGCTAGTAAAAAAGCAATAGGTGTTTTATCCGGAACATTAAACGAAGGTGAAACGATATTGACTTCTTCGAATGTTTTAGCATTTATTCCTGGATCCGACCCAATCTTATCTAAAGAGATCATTGTTATTACAGCACATTACGATCATATTGGTATCGATAATGGAACTGTATATAATGGTGCAGATGATGACGGAACCGGCACGGTAGCACTTTTGGAATTGGCAGAAGCATTCATGCAAGCATATCGAGAAGGACACGGAGTGCGCAGATCGATTTTGATCATGCCTGTTTCCGGTGAGGAGAAAGGTTTGTTAGGAAGTGCTTACTATACAGATCATCCGGTAATCCCACTGGAACAAACAGTTGCCAATTTGAATATCGATATGATCGGTAGGAATGACATCGCTCATGAAAACAAGACGAATTACATTTATGTGATCGGTGCTGATCGCCTAAGTGATGATTTGCATAACGCGAATGAATGGGCAAATACGAATTATACGAAACTGGAATTGGATTACCGATTCAATGATCCAAAAGACCCAAATCAGTTCTATTATCGTTCAGATCATTATAATTTTGCGAAAAATAACATTCCAAGTGTGTTTTACTTCAGTGGAGTTCATGAAGATTATCATCAACCAACTGACGATATTGAGAAGATCATTTTTTCAAAAGTGGAATTGGTAACACGACTTGTTTTCCATACGGCCTGGAAGTTGGCAAACGAAACGGAACGACCGAGATTGAAATTATAGTAAAAAAAGAAAACCGAGAAAGCTCTCGGTTTTTTTATGATCTATTGTTTCAGTAATGCTTCAATCAAGGCGTTGGTTTTTTCCACGTATTCGATGTAGTATTGTCCAGTTCCCGGACCATTGAAACCGGTATGGATGCGTTTTACCAAACCGTCGCGACCTATGTAAATACTTGTTGGAAATGAAATGACTTCGTTCAACATTTTAAAATGTTCGGATGCCAAGCTCTTATTCGCTTTACCTCCAACCAAAAAAGTAAATGCTAAATTATGACGTTCTTTTAAACGCTTGATTTTTTCAGCCTGTGTTTCAAAGGTTGGTGCTGCCTCATACCCGATTGAAATGATCTCTAATCCTTGATCGTGATACTTTTCATAAAGTTCTTTGTAATACTTGGTTTCATCCATGCAATTCGGACACCAGGTTCCCATGATCTGGATAATCACAACCTTTCCTTCTGTATATTTATTTGGAAAAGAGTAGTTATTCCCTTGTATATCCTGTAAAGTGAAGGAAACGCGTGAGTGCTGATCTTTTAAATAAGTCAAAGAGTCGGCATTGCGCAATTCGAAAGACGGATTTAATTTTCCGGTAAAAGGTGTTTGGTAGTGCTTTCCACTAAAAAATGTACCCATCATATTGGTTCCATCGTATGAACCCGTTAATAAAAAAGCGTGCGTGCCATCAAAAGCAGAAAGGTAGAAATGTGAACCTTCTACAGTGCCTTCTAAGAAACGATAATCGCCCGTTTCTGTGAGCACAGTTCCTGTTACCTTGTTGTCTTTTTGTTCAAAGATCCCAACAGCTGATTCTTGATCATTTGTCAAAGGTGAAAAATACGTTTCCCATCTTCCGCCGATTTGAATGTTCGCTTTTTCTTCCGCAATATACTCACCCAATTTTGCTTTGAATGGGATGCGGTAATTTCCTGACTTATTGTAATTTATCCAAAAACCGTTAGCATATTTCTTATGACTTACAACAACACGTAATTCAGAATCAAAATTTGGAAAAGGCAAAACAAGGGTGTCGCCTACTTTTTTTTGAACCTTTAGTTCGATGCGCTCGTCAGCATTCGTAATTACAAGCGTACAGGTTTTTCCTGCTTTTTCAACACGCATATGCACCGGTAGCTGGGTTGTTTGGTTTAGCTGTAATGCTGCAACATAGTTTCCGGGCTTTAACGGAAGTTGTTGAGCGTGTAATGATGAGATGCTTATCAATCCGATAAAAGCACCTATGATCTTTAATTTCATTGCGTGTTATCAGGGTCCCGAAAATACGTTTTTTTTAGGATGTTTGTGCAACCGTGCAACCTTTTTACGTAGTTTCAAGTCTAGTGTTTTGTAAGTGTTATGGATGATCTAACATTGGTTAATGAATGCGCCAAGGGAAATCCACGTGCACAGCGAGTGTTGTTTGACAAGTTTGCTCCTAAAATGTTGATGGTATGTCAACGTTATATGGTAAGTATAGAAGAAGCAGAAGATGTGTTGCAAGATGGTTTTGTGAAGATCTTTCAAAAAGTAAGTGAGTTCAAAATGGAAGGCTCGCTGGAAGGTTGGGTCAGAAGGATCATGGTAAATACAGCATTAGATGCATTGCGCAAAAACAAAAAACTTTTGGGCGATGTTTCAGTGGACGATGTTTCTTACAAAGTATCCTTCACGGATCACGGGTTTGAAGAAATGGATGTCGCTCATTTAATGCGCATGATCCACGAACTTCCGGATGGATACAGAGTTGTTTTTAACATGTTTGCCATAGAAGGTTATTCACACAAAGAAATAGCCGACACCTTAGGGGTAAGTGAAAATACGTCGAAGTCTCAGTACTCACGTGCGCGTGCATTTTTACGCAATCAATTAGAAGGAAAGAAAAGTGATTGAAAAAGATAACATACAGGAATTGTTTTCGAAAGCATTTGAAAACCAAACCACATCGGTTCGTCCGGAGTTGTGGCAAGG
>CAYLJB010000132.1:0-6639 GCA_964383785.1 uncultured Fluviicola sp. | reverse complement strand
GTCCGATCCTGGCGCTGGCGCTGGTAGGCATGCCGATCAACGTGTTGTCGACACAGACCATCGGGCGCATCCTTGAGGGAGGTGCGTCGGTGTGCCGCGCGGCGGGCATCCCGATTGCGGGTGGTCACACCATTGATTCGGTCGAAGCCATTTACGGCCTTGTAGCCCTGGGGCTGGTGCATCCTAAGCATGTCAAACGCAACGCCGACGCACAGCCAGGGGACGTGTTGGTGCTTGGTAAGCCACTGGGTGTGGGCGTGATGTCGGCGGCGCTGAAAAAGGGTGAGCTCGGGGATGCCGGCTATGCGCAGATGATCGCCACGACGACCCAGCTCAACACCCCAGGGCCGGATTTGGCCGCACTCCCGGGCGTGCACGCGTTAACTGATGTCACTGGCTTCGGGCTAGCCGGGCATGCGCTGGAAATGGCTCGTGGCGCACGCTGCGACGTCCAACTGGATTGGCCCGCCGTGCCCTTGCTTGCTAATGTGCGCACCCTAGCCGCAAGAGGCTTCGTTACCGGCGCATCGGCTCGCAACTGGGACGGCTATGGCAACGCCATCGTTTTGCCTGAGTCGTTTGCGGCTGAAGACAAGGCCTTACTGAGTGATCCGCAGACAAGCGGCGGGCTGTTGGTCTCGTGCACGCCGGCTGCGGTGGATGCCGTGCTGGCGATATTCAGCCGCCACGGCTTTGGGCAGGCCTGTGTAGTTGGCTCCATTGCCGCGACTCAGGCCACGCCGAGGGTGCTGGTGCGCTGAAGATTTCGGAAAGCTAAGGCGCCGTACGCCAGCGCTGAAGGCTGCATGAAAGCCGCTCGAAGCCGAGGTCGGCCACGAGCGCCAGCGCCGCCAGCACCAGCGCGCCCTGCAGCACATAAGCCGTGTTGAAGCCAGACAGACCGATGATGATCGGCGAGCCAAGCGTTCGGGCGCCCACCGTGGAAGCGATGGCGGCGGTCCCAACATTGATCATCACCGAGGTGCGTATGCCTGCCAGCAGCACCGGCAGAGCCAGCGGCAGCTCCACCTGCCAGCGCCGCTGCCACGGACTTAGCCCCAGACCTGCAGCTGCTTCGAGCACTGCCGGCGGTACCGACTCGATGCCGGCAAGGGTCCCGCGCAAGATGGGTAGCAGACCGTACAGCGCCAGTGCAATCAAAGCGGGGACCTCACCAAAGCCGATTAGCGGCGTAGCCACAGCCAGCACCGCCACTGGCGGCACCGTCTGCCCAATCGCCACCACGGTTTCGACTAGCGGACGGAATTCAGCGCCAGCCGGCTGCGTGATGAACAGTCCGGCTGCGACGCCCATCACCAGGGCCACCGAGCTGGACACCGCGACCAGCGCAACATGTGCGCCGAGCAATGCAATGAACGTGTCTTGCCGATACATCGGCCGATCCAGGGCCGGAAAAAGTGCAGCGAATACCGGCTCCAGCAACGGCATCGCCACGGCCAGAAAAAGCAGACTCGCGATGGCCCACATGAGCGGATCACGTGCCCATGCCCTCGCATATCCGTATTTGAAGCTTGGGGGCGCTGACGTTGTCATGTCGGGTCGCGCAGCAGGTCGATGAAGTGGATCGCGCCCAGTGGATTGATCTGCGCATCGACGACGGGTAAGCATGCAACCCGTCGCTCCAGGAAAGCTGCCAGAGCCTCTTGCAAGCTCTGGTCTGGCCGCAGCGGCTCACCGCCCGCTGCTTCGCCCGGGCGCAAGATTTCGGCCACTCTTCGCTGGCCCAGCAGCCGTGCGCCCAGTGTGGTGCGGCCGAGGAAATCGCTAACCTGTGGGCTCACAGGCTGCGCGAGTAGCTCGGTAGGCGGGCCAGCCTGCACGATGCGGCCGTGATCTAGCAACACCAATCGCTGGCCGAGGCGAAGGGCCTCATCGATGTCGTGCGTGACCAGCACGATGGTGCTCCCCAGTGCCTGCTGGATGCGGGTCAGCTCCTCCTGAAGCGTGTGTCGCGTGATCGGATCGAGCGCGCCGAAGGGTTCGTCCATCAACAACAGCTTTGGCCGCGCTGCCAAAGCCCGAGCGACGCCTACGCGTTGCTGTTCACCGCCCGACAGTTGGTGTGGGTAGCGGCCGCCATAGCGTGCCGGATCCAGCCCGAGCAAGGTCAGTAGTTCGTCCACCCGCGCTGCCACCTGCGCGGCAGGCCAGCCCAGCAAAGCCGGTACGGTGGCGATATTGCGAGCCACTGTCCAGTGTGGGAAAAGTCCGGTCGACTGGATCACGTAGCCAATGCGCCGGCGCAGCATCTCAGGAGGGCTGGCTCGGATGTCCTGGCCGTCCAGAAGGATTTGGCCGCTGTCGCATTCGATCAATCGGTTGATCAGCCGCAACAGAGTCGACTTGCCCGAGCCCGAAGCGCCAATCAGCGCCGTGATGAGGCCAGGCTCGATATGTAGCGATACGTCATCCACCGCGCGTGTGGTGCCGAAGGACTTACTGACTTCGCGCAGTTCGATCACTGCGGGCGAGCCTTGGGTGTCAGCAAAATGAACATCGTGTCAGCCGCTAAGGCCAGCGCTACCACCGGCAGCACCCCGAGCAACACCAAGTCGAGCGCGCTGCTGAGCAAGCCCTGGAAAATGATCGCGCCTAGGCCGCCAGCGCCGATCAATGCGGCTACAACGGCAAGGCCCAGCAGTTGCACTGTGGTCAGCCGCAGCGCTGACAACAGTATTGGCAGCGCCAGCGGCACCTCTACCCGCCAAAAGCGCTGGTGCGAGCTCATGCCCATGCCGGACGCGGCCTCGATCACCGCCGCTGGAACCTGTTGAAGACCAGAGACCACGCCATGCACGATTGGCAGCAGCGCGTACAGCGTTAGCGCGATCACCGCCGGCAGCAGGCCGATACCTTGCAGGCCCCAGCCCGGCCAGGCCTCCCCAAGCCAAGCCAGCGGTGCAATGAGCAACCCGAACAGGGCAATTGACGGCACCGTCTGGATGAGATTGAGCAATGCGAATAAGGACTTGGCCAGACTCGGCCTGCGGACTGCGGCCAAGCCGAGCGGCACCCCGAGGAGTAGCGCCGGGACCAGCGTGGTGCCGACGATCTGCAGATGGCGCCACAGCGCCGCATGGCATACATCCTGCCGCTGGGCGTACTCCTTCATCAGCGACAGCGAATCGAGCGCTCCGCTTGCCAGCAACACGGTCAGCGCAAGCAGCAGCGAGAAATAGGAAGCCATCTGCCACCCATAGCGCGGCGAAACGCGTCGCGATGCATCCGCCACCACCGCCCAGACCAAGATCAGACCGAGCCAAAAACCACCACCGAGCGAGACCCGCGCCAGGTCCGAGAGTTGTGCCGAGCGCTGAGCTGCAGCGGCACCGGCCAGCGCCACGAGACCTATCAGCAACGTCGCCGCAACGGCGGTGGTGGCAACGTGAAGCACGCGCCGCGGCGACATGCAGGCCGCCGCCGCCAGCAGAGCAACCGGTGCGAGCAACCCCCACCAAGCACCCGACAGCACCTCGGCCAGCGGCGTGCCCTGGCCTGCCATCAGCCGGTTTGGCGCAATGCTCAGGAAGGGCAAGCCCAGCAGCACGGCAATCAAGGCGACGACGAGCAGCGCCAAGACTGGCTGCCGCAACATTCGTCGTGGCGGCCCGGCCGCGTGTGACGCCATCGCCAGTCTCAAGGAATGAGTCTCATGGCATTAAGGTGAGCCTCAGCCACCTTGCGCGCGTCCTGGCCTTCCAGCGCTATCTGCGCGTTCAATCGTTGCAAGGTCGGCCTATCGAGGGACGCGAATACCGGCGCCAGCAGCGTCGCAATCCTTGGCTGTCGCGCCAGCACGTCGGCGCGAACTACGGGTGTGGGCGCGTACACCGGTTGCACTCCTTTCGGATCTTCCAGGATCACCAGCCCGAGCGCTGCCAAAGGGCCGTCGGTACCGTAGGCCATCGCGGCGTTGACGCCCGAGGTCTGCTCGGCCGCCGCCCTCACGGTAACCGCGGTGTCACCGCCAGCCAGCATCAGCAACTGATCCTGCCGAAGCTTGAAGCCGTATGCAGCCTGGAACGCCGGAAGGGCATCGGGCCGCTCGACGAACTCGGCAGAGGCTGCGAGCTTGAGCTTGCCGCCTGCGCTGACGTAGCGGCCCAAATCTGTCAGGGTGCTCAGCTTTTGGCTGCGCGCCAAATCTTGCCGCACGGCGATCGCCCAAGTATTGTTCGCCGGGGACGGCTGCAGCCACACCAGCTTGTTGCGCGCCAAGTCCAGGGCCTTGACGCGTGCATGCCCTTCAGCGTGGCTTTTCCAAGCCGGGTTCTTCCCGTCGGCGAAGAAGAACGCGCCGTTGCCGGTGTACTCGGGATAGAGATCAACCTCACCCGCGATGAGTGCAGCGCGCACGATTTGCGTGCTACCCAGTTGCAGTCGGTTTTCAGTCTTGATGCCATGCGCCTGCAGGGTGCGGATGATCAATTCGCCAAGCAACAGGCCTTCGGTATCGATCTTCGAGGCAACGCGGACGGCAGAAGGCGTTTGCGCCAAGGCAACGCCAGTTAGGCCAACGGAGGCCAACGCCGCGCACCCCAGCAAAGTCGACTGCAGGCCTAACCTGCGGTTTAGAAGCCAGCGCATCATTGGGTCTCCGAGAAGCGTTACGACCCACGACGTGTGGCGCAGCGAGACGATGGTAGCGTTCCCTGGAGATGTGGTTTGCTACCTCACCAAGCTCGGCATAGTGGAAGTCTGCGACCAACGAGCCATCCCTCGGCGACGATGAGCCGGTTGCCTTCTGAGTTGGATCGGCGGTACCCGGCGTAACTGCTTCAAGTCATCCAAGACTGCAATTTCTGGCACGGTGCATGGCAGTTGACCTGGCTCGCCCATGCAGAGCTCGACGCCTATCTGTGCTTGACCCCTTGCGATGGGCGTGCGCTGTCTTACTTGGTGTCCCGCCTCCCTTTGGACTTGAGGGCGTTGACTTGCATTAACACGCGTCAACCCAGCGTGAATTTTCAAGCGGATCAGCCCCACCTGTCGGTTAGGGAAGGTCTGCAAAACCCCTCGTCACTCCGACTGGCGCAAGGCCTGAAGAGCAGGGACGATGCAGGTCATGGATCAGATCACGCTCGGCCTTGACCCGCTGCCCAAGAAGACCCGCAAGGAAGTCTTCCTCGACGAGATGAACCAAGTTGTTCCGTGGGCCGCGCTGGTCGCATTGATTCAACCCCATGCTCGTGGAGCGCACCAGGCGCTCGGTGGACGTCCGCCGTTCCCTATCGAGACCATGCTGCGCATCCACTGCGTACAGCTTTGGTGGAACCTGAGCGATCCAGCCATGGAAGAAGAGCTGCACGAGCGCCCGCTGTACCGCCGCTTCGTCGGCTTGGACGGCGCGGCCCGCATGCCCGACGAGACCACCATCCTGCGCTTTCGGCATCTGCTCGAGAAGCAGCAGCTCGCCCCCCAGGTGCTGGGCATCATCAACGCGGGTCTCGCCCAGCAAGGCCTGCTGCTCAAGACTGGCACCGTGGTGGACGCCACCATCATTGCCGCGCCCAGTTCCACCAAGAACCAGAGCGGCGAGCGTGACCCCGAGATGCATCAGACCAAGAAGGGCAACCAGTGGCACTTCGGCATGAAGGCGCACATCGGCGTGGATGCCGAATCGGGCCTGGTGCACAGCGTCATCGGCACGGCGGCCAACGTCAACGACGTGACGCAGGCAGCGGGCCTGCTGCATGGCGACGAGACCGATGCCTGGGGCGACGCCGGCTACCAGGGCGTGGCCAAGCGGGAGGAGCTCAAGGACAGCAAGGTGCGCTGGGAGGTGGCGATGCGGCCGGGCAAGCGCCGGCTGCTCGATCCCGAGCGTGAGTTGGATCGGCTGCTGGAGAAGGCCGAGAAGCTCAAAGCCAGCATCCGGGCCAAGGTTGAACACCCGTTCCGGCTGATCAAGCAGCAGTTCGGCTACGCCAAGGTGCGCTACCGGGGCTTGGCGAAGAACACAGCGCGGCTGACGATGCTGTTTGCGCTGGGCAACTTGTGGATGGCGCGCAGGCAGATCCTGGGAGCGCAGGGATGAGTGCGTCTGCGATGCGGCAGATGGCCCCGCAAAGGGCCGTCAGCGGCTCGGCGACGGCCTCAAAACGCTCGTATGGGCCACGCGCCAACGCCTCAGAAACCAGAATCCCAGCTCCGCGCGAACTCAAGCGCTCTGAACGGGGTTTTGCAGACCTTCCCTAAGTTGCTGGTTTAACCGAGTGCACCCATTCACATTTCGTCGACTACACCGATACCCAGCAGCTCCAGCCCCCGTTCGATAACTTCGTTCGTCGAAATGGTTAGCTTGAGCCTCAGGCTGTCGGCAACTCCGTCACACGAGATCGGGCAAGATTCATAAAACCTAGAGAATTGACTTGACAATTCGTAAAGGTATCCACATAGCAGATGAGGAAGGTACTCTGAGGCGGCTGCGACCAGAACCTCCTCGAATCGAACCAGCTGCAACGCAAGCTTCCGCTCTGCAGGATGGGAGAAGTCCTTCTTGCAAGATCCAGCCTGCCCCTCCGCCTTCCTCAAGAGGCTTTTACTTCGCACGTAGGCGTATTGAATGTAAAGCGCTGTGTTGCCCTCGAACGAGAGCAGGCTGGCCCAGTCAAATAC
>CAYLJB010000131.1:0-6704 GCA_964383785.1 uncultured Fluviicola sp. | reverse complement strand
GTTTATGACGGGGCTGCACATCGCGTTCTAAGCGAAAGTGATTATGCGCGTTGTTCGATAAACTTGCGTGTGTTTTTGACTAATATGGCAAAGACGGCTCCTGTTGGTGCATTGGATACAACCCAGGCTGGTGTAGAACAGTTTATTCAAGGCACATCCAGATTGTTGAATAATAAATGGGGACGCGAATTCTTGCTCTTCGATGCGGGTTCCTACATCAAAAAATTGAATGTTCCAACCTTAGCAATTTTCGGAGGTGAAGATCAACAGGTGAATCCAGAAACCAATGCTGCAGCATTCAAAGCTGCCTTGAGCGAAAAGCAGAAGCAACAAACGACAATAGAAACTTATCCGGGACTGAACCATTTATTGCAAAAGTGTCAAACATGCATGGTTTCAGAATACGGAGATCTGACGGAGACTTTCAATGAGGCAATCCTTGTATCACTTGTAAAATTCATACAAAAACAATGAAGTACCTAATCGCTTTATGCTGTTTGATCAATGGGATCAGTTGGTCACAACACAGTCGCATTTTTCCGGAGCCGGAGAAAATTCAACCATTGAAAGGGACTTATGCGATCAATGGATCTTTGTTATTGCCTAGCTCTGAGGATACACGTGCTATTGTGAACCTGTTTCATGAGATCTTCGAACAAGAACTTCAAGTACATATTGGCGTTTCGGAAAAATCTACAGTTGCTTTGTGTAAAGCTCCAAACCTGCCTGCGGAAGGTTATTTCATTGAGATCAGACCGGAACAGATCCATATTGAATATGCAGACCGAAGTGGCTTGATCTATGCGTTTCAGACCTTGCGACAATGGATCAATTCATCCGAAAAAATAGAGGCCGTGTTGATCCAGGATGCACCAAAGTTTGTTTACCGGGGGATGCATTTGGACTGCAGTCGACATTTTTACACGATTCAGGAATTGGAGGAAGTAATCGACCAAATGGCGGCTTTGAAATTAAACCGCTTTCACTGGCACTTAACAGATGATCAAGGATGGCGTTTGGAGATCAAGCAATATCCGAAACTAACGGCAATTGGTGCGTGGCGAGACAGTACGGTTGAAGGCCATTATTCAAAAGTTCCGCGGACTTATGAAAAAAAGCGCTACGGTGGATTTTACACGCAGGATGAGGCTAAAAAGCTGGTGCAGTATGCTGCTCAACGCGGGATCGTTGTTATTCCGGAGATAGAAATGCCAGGTCATGCCAGAGCGGCTATTGCTGCTTATCCAGAGTTGAGTTGTACGGGAGCGACCATGCCGGTTGAAGGCTTGTGGGGCGTATTTGATGATGTATTTTGTTCCAGGGATTACACCATTGATTTTCTCAAAAATGTTTTGGATGAGGTGGTGGCAATTTTCCCCTCTGAAACGATCCATATCGGCGGTGATGAAGCACCAAAAGTTCGCTGGAAGGCATGTGCCAAATGTCAGGATAACCTGCGTGCCCATGGCTTGAAAGACGAGCATGAATTGCAACGCTATTTTATCGAGCAGATGGAGAAACACCTGCGTCAAAAGGGCCGAAAAATTATGGGTTGGGACGAGATCCTGGAAGGTGGTTTAGCAGCAAATGCGCAAGTGATGTCCTGGCGAGGTGAAGAAGGCGGTATCCAAGCGGCTAAGGCAGGTCATTATGTAGTGATGACCCCCACATCTCATTGTTATTTCGATTATTATCAAAGCAGTCATCCGGACGAACCACTTGCGATCGGAGGATATTTGCCTTTGGAGAAAGTATATAATTACAATCCGATCCCTCCGCAATTGACGGAAGCTGAAGGGAAATTTATTTTAGGAACACAAGCCAATATCTGGACAGAATATCTGCCCGATATGAATGCGGTGTATTACCATACTTTTCCGCGTTTGATCGCTCTGGCGGAAGTTGCTTGGTCAAAAAATAAACCAGGTTATGATGCTTTTGTTCCGGCCATGGCAACGTATTACTTGCCGAGGTTGAAACAAGCAGGAATACGATTTTCAAGTGCTTTTGTGGATGTAAAGATGGATGTGAAACAAGTCCCGAATGGATTGGAGTATCGACCAAATTCACCGTTGAATGTAAGTTGTACCAGTGGCGAACACAATCCACAGACAGCAATCGATCGACTTGAATTGGAACGCACGTCAGAGGCGATGTTACGTCAGTTTCCTGTGACCACTTGGTACAATGGAACAGCTTACCGCACGACAAATTATACCTACACCACACATCTGGCGCTGGGAAGATCCATTCAATTTTTGACACCGCCCAATGCAAAATACAACGTGCACGACTCTTTGGGATTGACGAATGGAATTACGGGTAGTTTGCCATGGCGTGGGGATCAATGGTTGGGATTTTCTGAAGATACCATTCGCTTTGTACTGGATTTGCAGACTAAAACAGATTTCAGCACCATTCAACTGGGTACTTTGAATGATCCGGGTTCTTGGATCTATCGTCCTTTGGAAGTGCAAGTAGCGTATAGTAATAACGGTAAGAAATTTAAAAAGTGTTGCTCCATTCAAGTAAATGAAGATCGGATTTTGATCCAAAAGAAAATGAAAGCTCGATATCTCAGATTTACGGTGATCAATACCACAGAAGTTGCAGAAGGACTGCCCGGAGCAGGTACAACTCCCTGGACATTTTTAGATGAATTAATCATAACGCGATGAAATGGGAATTATGTGTTGCTTCTCTTGAAGGAGCGCGATTGGCCGAAAAGCACGGTTTGGATCGAATAGAAACATGTATTGCATTGGAACAGGGCGGACTTACTCCAAGCACTGCTTTGGTAAAATGGATCCGAGATACCTTGGACCTGGAACAACACGTCTTGATCCGACAACGAGCTGGAGGGTTTCATTATTCCTATGATGAAATTGTGGTCATGCGCGATCAGATTTTGGACATTAGATCGCTGGGTGTCAAAGGAATTGTTGTTGGTGCCTTGGACGCTGCCGGATTACCGGATAAGCAAGCTCTGGAAACATGGAAACGCGCTGCTGGCGATATGGATTTAACCTTTCATCGTGCTTTTGATGATGTGAGTGATTGGGAAAAGTCTCTGGAATTATTGGTTTCTATGGGTTTCAACAGAATTTTGACATCTGGTGTTAGCGTTTCTTCTGAGATGGAAAAAGCTTGTTCCTTACTTCTGGAGAAGGCAAACGGGCGCATTGAGATCATGATGGGTGGCGGCCTCAAACCTAGAATGGTTCCAGCCTTGAAAGCCTTAGGTGTGGATGCTTTGCACTTTTCGGGTACGGAAATGAAGGAAGTTGATCAAGGTAGTTTGTTTACAACAAGGTTATTGATTCCTGAAGAAGAAAGGATTCAACATTTTTTACAAGCGGGATTGTAACCAAATGGTTATCGAGTCTTATAGCTTGAAAACAACCTGTATGAAACGTTTATCTCTTGTATTATTAGCTTGTGGTCTGTTAACCTCAAATTTGGGCTTATCAATGAGCTCAGATGTGAAATCAAAGAAAGAAATGGCAAAGCCGAAAAAGAAGAAAAGGCATGGCAATTGTCCGGCTTATACCTCTTAAAATATAAAACCCCTGATTTACAGATCAGGGGTTTTATTTTGCTTTTTCATTTGTAATTATTCCTTCACAATTCGCAGTGTTTGAACACGTTCATCCACGAATACATTCAAGAAGTATACTCCATTTGCTTCTTTGTTCAAGTCAATTGTTACAGCAGAAGCTGATTGTTCTGCGTGCTCGCGAACAATGCGTCCTGTTACATCAGTCACAGTCATTGAAGATACTGCGGTATGCAATTGAACAGTGATCATTCCTGTTGTAGGGTTTGGATAAACCGAAGAAACAAAGTTTGCAGATTCCTCAATTCCGATCGTACTGTAAGTCAAGCATGCACTGGTATCCGAACATCCATTTACAGTAACGATAACTGCATAAGAACCATCTGCTGCAGGTGAGAAGTTTTGTGCAGTTGCTCCACCTACTGCTGCAAATCCGTTATTGCAATCAACCCATTGGTACTGAGCACCGCTCTGAGTAGCTGTCAAAGTATGACCATTGATTGTAGCGCCATTATTAATAGTTGCCGCTACCGTTAAGTTGGTTGTTACAACGCTATCGCAACCATTTGTGTTTTGAAAATTATCATAGTAGATACCACTAGTAGTATACGTTGAAGAGCCGATCGTATAAATTTCACCAGAGCAAATGGAAATGTTTTGACTAATTGAATCAACAGCTAAGCTGTTAAGAGTAACGTCTACATTTGTTATACATCCGTTGTTATCTGTAACAATACATGAATAGCTACCAGCTGGTACTCCAGTTAAAATGGCATTACTTGATCCATCCGACCAAAGATACGTATATGGGGTTGTACCACCACTGGATGACAGAGCTATTTCTCCTGAAGCTTCTGTTCCACAAGGTTCTGTTGTTGATATTATTGATGTTGTGAAATATACAATAGGTGTTTGAGAATAACCAATGCTTGGAAGTACTGTACCAGTATTTGTAAGGTTATCGTAATCAATGCGAACGCGGCCATCAGAACCATTTCCACCTGTGCCGTAATACGGATTTCCTGAAATCATGGATGCGCCACCGATTCCACCGGAAACGTTTATTGAACCTGAAATGATTACATTTTGCCCAGAAATCCAAATTGCTCCTCCAGATCCTGCGCCACCGCCGCCACAATTACCTGTTCCATCGGAACCGCCATTTCCTCCTTTACAGCTGACCATGCCTGTAGCACCAATTGTAACATCTGGAGCGAAAATGGAAATATATCCACCACCTGCACCGCCACCGCCTGCACCACAATCGTATCCTCCAGAACCGCCACCGCCACCGGCTCCAGGTTCAAATCCAGGCAACGTGTTGGCGCCATAATTTGGTCCCCCAAAACCGCCAACGCCACCACTCGAGGCTCCACTGTTGGCATGACCTGCACCACCACCACCACTCCAACCGGCGCCCATGCCTCCGGCTCCGGTGTAGCTTCCATCTGTGCCATTTATTGGTCCTGAACCGCTGGAGAACGAACCATTACCCCCGTTTCCTCCTCCTGCAACTCCGATACCCCCGTTTCCTCCTGAAATGTAGGTTATTCCATCGTTTCCATTGCCTCCATTTGCTTGAAGAATCCCGGAAATAGATACGCTACCGGTGCAACGGATTTGCAACGGATTGCTTCCGATTACGGACAAGGTAACTCCTGCCGGAATGTTGAATGATGTAAACTGATATTCACCTCCGATGATACTGGAATCCGCGGTAACATGGAGCGCCCCGTTAGATCCGTTTCCGAAACTTGGGCAACCTTGCCCAAAGACCATTGCAGGGCAAAGGGCAATAAGTAGTAGTAATCTTTTCATAGGCTTTTAAAAGATAATGATACAAGAAATAAACGAATAAAAAAACCCCGTTTCGTAAAACGGGGTTTTTGATTTTTATGTTTTGCGAATCATTCTTTCACAATTCGAAGAGTTTGAACACGCTCATTTACGTATACATTCAAGAAGTAAACGCCTTTTGCTTCTTTGTTCAAGTCAATTGATACAGCAGAAGCTGATTGTTCAGCGAACTCGCGAACAATGCGCCCTGTTACATCGGTAACCGTCATTGAAGACACTGGAGTATGCAATTGAACAGTGATCATTCCTGTTGTAGGGTTTGGATAAACTGAAGAAACAAAGTTTGCAGATTCCTCAATCCCTATTGTACTGTAAGTCAAACATGCACTGGTATCCGAACATCCATTTACAGTAACGATAACTGCATAAGAACCATCTGCTGCAGGTGAGAAGTTTTGTGCAGTTGCTCCACCTACTGCTGCAAATCCGTTATTGCAATCAACCCATTGGTACTGAGCACCGTTCTGAGTAGCTGTCAAAGTATGACCGTTGATTGTAGCTCCGTTGTTCACAGTTGTTTGCGTTACAGTAACCGTTTGACATGTTCCTGCTGTTACACATCCTCCTTCACCACGCACGTAGTACGTTCCCGGTGTGTTGATTGAAACCGAAGTTCCAGAACCAATATTCGTGCCGCCACAAGAACCGGAATACCATTGCCAGTTAGTAGCGTCGTTTAAGTTTCCAGTTGCAACAGTCAAGTTTGTTGATCCTCCAGCACAGAATGAAGTAGCTCCGCTCAAAGTTGGTACATCCGGATCGTTACAAGGAGTAGATGGTGTAAAACAGATATTCAATGCCCATGAATCTAATTGTCCGCCATCTTGATTGAAAGCATCAGAAATGGTTAAAGTCCATGTTCCGTTCATAGCTTCACCGTCAAAAGCGCTTAAAGCTTGAGAAGGCTGATAGTACAATCCATCAGTTGGTGGACATGGAAGTGTTGCTGAAGCCGCTTCATCATCAAATTTCAAATCGAAACCAGGTACAGCGGTTGAAGGTGAACAAATATTTGCCCACAAAGTAACTTGTGTGCCTGAAGGACTTGTTAATGTAACCGTTAAATCATTCACCCATGTATGGGTACCGCCCAAATCTGAAACATTCAAGTCGTTTATTACTCCATTATCAGTGATATTGATAGTTGAGGTAATGGTTGGTGTTCCAGAACTTGAGATGGTAATTGGCCCACCAGAGTAAGCATAATTCTGACAAGACGCGGTTGTGTAAGAAAATACTGTTGAAAGCACCGGTGATGAACAAGCATTGTATGTGCTCACGCGCCAGTAGT
>CAYLJB010000130.1:0-6800 GCA_964383785.1 uncultured Fluviicola sp. | reverse complement strand
CGTTAGAAGTTATTAACAAAGTGTAACTTGGTGGTAAAAAGTGGGTTATTCTCGCTAATTTTACCCATTATTTAAGCTATGGCTGGACTTGTAGGAGAATTTGAAGTGAAATTGGACGGGAAAGGGAGATTCCTCTTTCCGGCTGGTTTGCGCAAGCAACTTTCTCCCGATGCCCAGGAGCAATTCATGTTAAACAAAGGCTTTGAGGATTGTTTGACGCTCTACCCAATGAATGAGTGGGAAAAGCTTTCGGCAAAACTGGCAAAACTGAATTTGTTCAAACCGAAGAATCGTATGTTTTACCGTTTGTTCCATCAGGGAGCAAAACTGATCGCGCTGGATAACGCAGGGCGAATCTTGATCCCGGTGATGCACATGGAGCGTGTTGGTTTGGATAAAGATGTGATGTTGATCGCCTACAACGACAGAATTGAGATCTGGGACAAGTCTAAATACTTCGATTTAATCGATGGTAACATGGCGGATTTCGCTGATTTAGCGGATGAGGTAATGGGTGACTTGGGCGATGACAACGAATAACGAAACTACATATCACGTGCCTGTCATGTTGCAGGAATGTCTGGATGGTTTAGCGATCAATCCGGACGGTGTTTACGTCGATGTGACGTTTGGTGGTGGTGGCCATTCCCGCGAAATTTTCAAACAGCTTTCTTCTAAGGGTAAATTGATTGTTTTTGATCAGGACCCGGATGCGCGTGCAAATGCATGGGATGCTCCGAATTTTTATTTCGTTGCGGCCAACTTCGCTTTTCTGAAAAATCACCTCCGTGTATTGGGTATTCCAAAGGTGGATGGTGTTCTGGCTGATTTGGGTGTTTCCTCGCATCAGTTTGATGATGCGAAGCGCGGTTTTTCAATTCGTGCCGATGAAGCATTGGATATGCGCATGAATCAGCAAGGGGATCTTTCTGCTGCAAAGATTGTTGCTACGTATGACGAAGAACAGTTGGCGAAGATCTTTCGTGCTTACGGCGAATTAGATCATCCATTTAAATCGGCCATGGCTATCGTTAAAGCACGTGCTCAAAAGACTATCAAAACTACGGGAGAATTGATGGAGGTTCTAGCTCCGCTGGCTCCAAAGTTTAAAGATCATAAGTTTTACGCTCAGGTATTTCAGGCCCTACGCATTGAAGTGAATCAAGAAATGGATGTTCTTGAGAAATTTTTGCTGCAGACGGCTGATGTGTTGAAGCCCGAAGGGAGATTGGTTGTGATGTCTTACCATTCATTGGAGGACAGGCTGGTTAAGAACTACATGAAACGTGGTAATCTGGATGGATCTATTGAAAAAGATTTCTTTGGGAATGTCCTGAAGCCATTTGAAGAGGTGAATAGAAAACCAATTCTACCTACAGAAGAAGAAATAGCGCGCAATTCCCGTGCGCGAAGCGCCAAGTTACGAATCGCTAAACGTTTGCCGGATGGAAAATGAATTGCGCGATAAGGAGGAGTTGGGTAATCCAATGGATGCTGTAACTGGTGCACAAACCAAGCAGGAGAAAAAGCGTGCGAAAAAGACTGCAAGCAATCCCGGAAAGCCAAAGCGTCAAAGCTTGTTGGTGCAGGTGTTGAATGGGGAGATTTTGACGCGAGATTTCGTGTTGAACAACCTGACGTTCATCTTTTTCATCCTGTTCTTGCTCATGCTCATGGTGGCAAAGGGTTATTACGGCAAGCAATTGCAATCAGATATTAACGAGTTGCAAACGGAATTGGATGCAACAACAGCAGAATACATTGAGAACAAGGCGAAGTTGGAAGAGTCGACTACGCGATATAGACTAGTGCAGGCGCTTGAAAAACGAGGGTTGCGTGAAATGACCGATCCGGCGAAGGTAATACGTGTAAAGAAAAAGGAAAATGAGTAACGAGAAAAAGGATCTGATGTGGAGAGCCTATCTTGTTTATTTAGGCTTCTTTGTGGCGTTGGTGGTTGTGATCATCAAAACTTTTCTTATCCAAACTGAAGGAAAGGCGGAGTTCTTCTCTGAAACCAAAGAGAAGATTCCTACGCGTGCGGTAAAGAAATATCCACGACGCGGGGAGATCTTGGATCGCAATTACACGCCATTATTGACTTCTGTTTCATTCTTCGATTTACACATGGATCCGACGGTAGTTGACCAAGAGGTGTTCGATAAAGAAGTGAGTGACTTGTGTGTTGGTTTGAGTCAAGTGTTTCCGGGCACATCGGCACGCGAATATGAAAATTATATCCGCAACGGTCGCGCAAGAGGTAAGCGCTATCTGACGATCAAATTAAAAGCAACAAACGAGCAGCGTCGTCGCGTTCGTGAATTGCCAATCTTCAATCTGGGAAGAAATAAAGGGGGCTTGATCGATACCGAAGAGATCATGTCTCGCAAACGACCTCACGGTGAGATGCTGAAACGTACGCTTGGGTATTACCAAAATAACGGCGGAAAAGAATTGCGTGTTGGACTGGAAGGTGCTTATAATGAGATCCTGGCAGGTGAACCAGGTGAGGAGGTAGAGCAAAAGATCTCATCTGGGTGGAAGAAGACTGGAAAAATGATCCGCGAGCCAATAGAAGGTGCGGACTTGATCACTTCCTTCGATATGGATATTCAAGAGGTGGCACATTCTGAGTTGTACCGACAATTGAAAAATCAAGGAGCGAAGAGTGGTAGCGTGATCGTAATGGATGTGAAGACTGGTTTTGTTCGTGCCATGGCGAATTTGCAAATGGGTCAAGACGGAGAATATTACGAGTTGTATAACCATGCTGTGGGAACAAAAGAAGTACCCGGTTCAACCTTCAAATTAGCTTCTTTGATGGCGGCTTTGGAGGATGGTAAGATCTCTTTAAGTGATACTGTTAATGCTTCTGGAGAGTATAATTTCTATTCACTGAAATTACATGATTCCAATGAGTGGGGTTATGGTCGAATTTCAATCAAACGGGCTTTCGAAGTGTCTTCAAACGTCATTGCTCGCGTGATTTACAATGCCTATCGCAACGAGCCTCAGGCGTTTATCGATCGATTAAGAAGCTTTGGATTGGCGGAACCTTTAGGAGTGGATATTTCCGGCGAGCCTACGCCAACGCTTTATGCGCCGGGTTCAAAATATTGGTCAGGTATTTCCTTAGCATGGATGGCGATTGGTTATGAAGTACAGCAAACTCCGTTGCAAACGTTGGCATTTTACAACGCCGTAGCGAACAATGGAATGATGGTAAAACCGCAATTCGTTGAACAAGTGCGCAGATCGGGAGTGGTTGTGAAAAACTACCGACCTATCGTATTACGCAAGCAGATCTGTTCGAAAAGTACCTTGACACAATTACAAGAGTGTTTACGAGGAGTTGTGAAAAGCGGTACAGGAAGTGCGTTGAAGTCGTCACATTTTGACATCGCCGGAAAAACGGGAACAGCTGTCCTTCAGAACGCAAATGGGAAGTATGGTACAGAGGGGAATAAGACGTATCAAGCATCTTTCGTAGGGTATTTCCCGGCAGATGATCCGATCTATTCGTGTATCGTGGTAGTATCGGCGCCAAGCAAGGATATCTATGGAGCAACAGTATCCGGAACAGTGTTCTCTGCCATTGCTAACAAAGTTTACTCGAACACCTTGAAATACCACAAAGCGATCAACGAATCAAAGAAACGATCATTGGAGGCTCCGCTTTCAAAGGACGGCAACAATAGCGACTTGTTACGTGTGTTGAAAACCCTGAAAGTGCGCTACAATGTAGAAGAGTACTCAGAATGGGGTCAAACAAAAGCTGCTCAGAATGAGGTGAAGATCGTACCGCGCAAATTCAATAAGAATACGGTTCCAAATGTTGTTGGGCTTTCAGCGCGAGATGCGGTTTATCTGATCGAACGATTGGGTATGCACGCTTATTTGAGAGGAAAAGGAAAAGTGGTTTCACAAACAGTGCCTCCGGGAACTCAGGCTTACAAAGGTGGATTGGTAGAATTGGTTTTAAAATGAAAAGTGTAAAAGAAATAGCACAAGCAACTGCTTGGAATCAGTGGATTGGTCCTGAAGATCTAAAGATCTCGGCCATTGTTTCTGATTCACGCAAGGCCCTAAAAGGGACGCTTTTTGTCGCGGTGAAAGGTACCCGTGTGGATGCGCATGACTACGTGCCACAAGTTGTTGCCGCAGGCTGCGATGCAGTTGTTGTAGATCGTGTTATGGATTTGCCGGAACATGTTTTGCAATTGGTGGTTTCTTCCACTGCTCTGGCTTTAGGAGAATTGGCACACGCTTTTTACGATTTTCCATCACACGATATTACCCTGGTTGGTGTTACCGGAACGAACGGTAAAACAACGACCACAACCCTGTTACACCGTTTATTTAGCGATCTTGGATACAAAGCAGGATTGATCTCAACGGTTGTGAATTTGATCGGAGAAGAGGCAATTCCTTCCACACATACTACACCAGACCCAATTGCTTTGAATGCCTTGTTGAAAGACATGGTAGATCAGGGTTGTTCGCATTGTTTTATGGAGGTGAGTTCGCATGCTGTGGATCAACATCGCATTGCAGGGTTGAAATTTAAAGGAGCGGCTTTTACGAACATTACTCATGATCACTTGGATTATCACGGAACTTTTAAGTCTTATATCGATGCTAAAAAAGGATTCTTTGATGGTTTGTCGAAAGATGCCTTCGCCCTTGTCAATGCAGATGATAAGAACGGGATGGTGATGGTGCAAAACACCAAAGCAAAGATCTCCACGTATGCAATGAAATCTCATGCCGACTTCATGGTGAAGGTACTGGAGAATAGTTTCAATGGACTACTCTTGACCATCAATGGAACTGAATTGTGGACCCGTTTGATTGGCGATTTCAATGCTTACAATGTTGCTACAGTTTACGGTATCGCGCAATTATTGGGTGAGGACAAAACGGAGGTGTTGACGGTGTTAAGCAAGTTGGAATCTGTTGACGGACGTTTTCAATTTACCCGCAGCACAAACGGAATTACCGGAATTGTAGATTATGCTCATACACCGGATGCATTAATGAATGTCTTGAAGACCATCGAAAATATTCGCACGCGCAATGAGCAAGTGATCACGGTTGTTGGATGTGGTGGAGATCGCGATGCATTAAAGCGTCCGGAAATGGCTCGTATTGCTTGCGAAATGAGTGATAAGGTGATCTTGACTTCAGATAATCCGCGCACTGAAGATCCGCAAACGATCTTGGATCAAATGGAAGCAGGCGTTGAAGCACATCAAACTATGAAAGTGCTTTCGATTCTGGATAGAGAACAAGCAATTAAAACAGCGGTAGCCTTGGCGCAACCACAAGATATCATCCTGATTGCCGGAAAAGGACATGAAAAATATCAGGAAATAAACGGGGTGAAACATCCCTTTGATGACTTTGAATTGGTAGAAAAATACTTTACTAAACTGAACAAATAATGTTGACCTATTTATTTCAATATCTCGAACAACTAGATTTTCCTGGAGCAGGAGTGTTTCATTACATTTCGTTCCGTGCAGCGATGGCTTTGATCACCTCCTTGATCGTGTCCATCATTTTCGGAAAGAGATTGATCGCTTTGTTGCGCAAACAACAGATCGGGGAAACGGTACGTGACCTTGGATTAGCCGGACAATTGGAGAAGTCAGGAACACCAACGATGGGAGGAATCATCATCTTGGCTGCTATTCTGATCCCAACGATCCTTTTTGCGAAGTTGCACAACGTATATGTGATCACGATGCTTTTGGCCACGGTTTGGTTGGGGGCAATCGGTTTTCTGGATGATTACATCAAAGTGTTCAAAAAGAATAAAGAAGGATTAAAAGGTCGCTTCAAAGTAGTAGGGCAGATTGGGGTAGGAATTATCGTGGGTTCGATCATGTATTTTCATCCGGATGTTCAAGTGCACAAACGCGTGGACAACGATTACAAATTGCAAGCCGGTGAAACTTTCGTGACTCACATTCACAAAGGAGCAGAACCGGATTCGGTACAAACGAAATGGATCGTGACGCGCGACATGACAACGACCATTCCGTTCATCAAGAACAACGAGTTTAATTACAACTGGTTGATCGGCGATATCGATAAATCTTACGGTTGGGTTTTGTTCATTCCATTTGTGATCCTGGTCGTAATCGCGGTTTCGAATGGAGCCAACATGACCGACGGATTGGATGGTTTGGCAACCGGTACCAGTGCGATTGCCGGAATTGCTTTGGCGATTTTAGCTTACGTGACATCGAACGTACGTTTCGCGGATTACCTGGATGTGATGTACATACCTTACGCAGAAGAGCTGGTGATCTTTATTGCGGCTTTCGTTGGTGCGTGTATTGGTTTCTTGTGGTACAACAGTTTCCCGGCACAAGTTTTTATGGGGGATACCGGTTCTTTGGCTTTGGGAGGGATCATCGCGGTGTTTGCGATCTCTATCCGTAAAGAATTGTTGATTCCGGTTTTGTGTGGGATCTTCCTGATTGAGAACCTTTCTGTGATGATGCAGGTAGGTTACTTCAAATACACCAAAAAACGCTTTGGCGAAGGACGTCGGATCTTCTTGATGGCACCATTGCATCACCACTATCAGAAAAAAGGATTGCATGAAGCGAAGATCGTTTCACGCTTCTGGATCGTGGCGGTATTGTTGGCAGTAGTAACTATCGTAACCTTGAAATTGCGCTAATGCAACTGGAAAACAAAATAGTGGTTGTATTGGGCGCCGGCGAAAGCGGAGTGGGTGCTGCGATTCTTGCTCAAGTAAAAGGGGCCCAGGTGTTCGTTTCCGATTT
>CAYLJB010000129.1:5468-7368 GCA_964383785.1 uncultured Fluviicola sp. | reverse complement strand
CGCTATCAACAACTAGATCTTCCTGTACATATCCTACTTGGCGATTTCGATGACAACTCCCACAACCAAGTAGCATTGAAGGAAAAATTTCCGCAACTCGAGATCGTACACGCACCCGATCAAGAGGCGACGGATTTTGAAAAGGGAATCTGGCATGCGATCAATCAGGGATACGAACACATCGTTGCACTGTGGGCTACAGGTCGTCGTGCAGACCATTCTTTTACGAATGTGGCTAACTTGATCCGTTTTCCGAAACACGTGAGAATTGAGCTGATCGATAACCATTCCTTGATATACCGCTTGCCCAATAAATTTCAAAAGGAATTTAAAAAAGGAGCTGTGGTTTCTTTGGTGCCAATTGGCGATGTTCACGGGATTCGAACAGAGAACTTAAAGTATCCATTGAATAACGAAAGTCTGCATTTAGGGCTCCGCAATGGAAACAGTAACGAACCCATAACAGATGGCTTGGTGACAATCTCGTATGAAAGCGGTGAAATGTTGCTAATGGAATGCTACGACTGATCGAGTTCTTGTAACAACTTCTTGAAATAGACAGGTGCAGCTGCTAGTCTTGAGCCATACCAACTGAAGTATTCCCCATCCACGATCAAAACTCGAGCATTTGGAAACTTTGCTTTCATTTCCTGTACATGCTTTTCGGTGAACGGAAACGGTTCGGAACTGAGAAAAATATAATCCGGAGAAATTACGTGTAAGTCACATTCCGGATAGCGGGAACCAATAAGGTGGTTTTCAAATCCCAATCTCATTAAAATGTCATCGATAAATGTATTCGTCCCAGCGCACATCCACGGATCTTTCCAGATAAAATAAGCTACTTTTCGTTGATATAATGCTGGAAGATCCAAGTTTTGGAAACCGTTTTGAATGCGAGTGATCAGTTCATTTGCCTTTTCGGACGTTTCGGTGAGTTCGCCAATTTTCGCAATCATCTCCAGCGCGTCATCTAGCGTATAAATATCGCTCATCCATACCGGAAATTCTTTAGACAAGACCTCGATCTCGCTTTGGGTATTCTCCTCCATGTTCCCAATGATCAGGTCTGGTTTCAAGGCGCGAATCTTATCCAGATGGAGCTTTTTCGTTCCTCCTACCACTTGCACTCGCTCTTTCAAACCTTTCGGATGGATGCAAAACTTCGTTACCCCTATCAAACGATCTTCCAGACCTAGATCCACAAGTAACTCTGTTTGCGATGGCACCAAGGATACAATACGAAAAGGGGAAGCAACTACTGTTACTTCCCGCTTCATTTGATCGATATAAGTTTTTGTCATCACGACAAGCAAGCGATGATATCCTGACGTGTTAGAATGTGTTTTTTACCATCCTCCAATTCTACCAAGACAGCTGGAGTTTGCTCGTTGATTAACTTGGCTGCCTCATCCAATTTCGCGTTACCTTTAACTACCGGGAATGGCGCTTGCATCACTTTGGAGATCGGTGTATCGCGCATAGCAGGATTGTCGATCAACAATTGGTACACTTGCGAATCATTCAAGGATCCTACGATCACACCGTCACGCATAACCGGAATTTGCGAAATGTTGAATTTGCGCATTTTCACAACTGCATGCGAGATCAACTCTTCCGAATACAAGGTAACCAACGGTTGGTCAGCGTGGCGAGAGATCGCATCTGCCGCCGTTTTCACCTCTTCTTCCAAGAATCCGCGTTCGCGCATCCAATCGTCATTAAAGATCTTACCTACGTAACGTGAACCGTGATCGTGGAACAATACAACCACTACGTCGTTTTCTGTCAATTGGTCTTGCATTTGAAGCAATCCTCCGATAGCAGCTCCGGCAGAGTTTCCAACGAAAATCCCTTCTTCACGAGCCAAACGACGCGTGTAAATTGCAGCATCTTTATC
>CAYLJB010000129.1:0-5458 GCA_964383785.1 uncultured Fluviicola sp. | reverse complement strand
ACCGGTTTCCTTATACTTCTTGAACACGGAGCCATAGGTATCAATTCCCCAGATCTTGATGTTCGGATTCTTCTCTTTCAAGTATTTCCCCACTCCGGAAATGGTCCCTCCAGTTCCAACACCTACTACAAAATGCGTTACTTTCCCTTCAGTCTGTTCCCAAATCTCAGGTCCGGTTTGCTCGTAATGCGCCGTGCGATTCGACAAGTTGTCGTATTGATTCACATACCACGAATTTGGAATCTCTGTTGCCAAACGACGGGATACTGAATAATAAGATCGTGGGTCGGAAGGTTCAACCGCAGTAGGACAAACAACTACCTCTGCACCAACAGCGCGCAGGATATCCATTTTTTCCTTCGATTGCTTGTCGTTCAAAACACAGATCAATTTGTATCCTTTTACGATCGCCGCCAAAGCCAATCCCATTCCGGTATTTCCGGATGTACCTTCAATGATGGTTCCTCCCGGTTTGATCAAGCCAGCTTTCTCAGCATCTTCAATCATTTTCACCGCCATTCGGTCTTTGACCGAGTTTCCCGGATTCGTTGTTTCCACTTTTGCCAAAACAGTTGCTTTGCACCCTTTTGTCAATTTGTTTAAGCGTACCAAAGGCGTATTTCCTATGGTCTCCAAAATGTTATTATAAACTTTCATAGAATGAATTACCGAACAAAAATAAGTACTTACTTTGGATAAACGTTTTTGCAAGTCGCAATTCGCGGAATTCTTCGGAACGATACTTGTAAAGCCCTGAATTACCTAATGATTACTATGAAAACAGCACATTACCTTTTATTCTTCGGATTGTTGATCTTCGCAAGTTCCTGTTCGGGAGTACGCGGCATGCGTGTACAAGTTCAACGACCAGCCGAGATCACTGTATCTAAAAATATTCAATCGGTTGCTATTCTCAATCGGTCCTTACAATCTGCACCCGTTACAGCAGAAACTGTTTTAACCGGCGAACGCAAAACACAAGACAAAGAATTGTCACGTGAATGTATCCGCGGACTGAGTGACCTATTACGCACAAGTGAGCGCTTCAAGATCAAAGTATGCGAAGGGGACTTGCCATCGGCGGATCCGCGCTCATTGAGTTTTGCAGGAATGTTGGATTGGAACATGGTAGATAGTATCTGTAAGAAATATGAGGTAGAGGCCTTATTGGTATTGGAGTATTTTGACACCGATTTTTCGTTAGTTAATCCAGGTGCAACAGCAGCAGCGGCAGTTACCAACGTGTTAAATGGGAACAATGCTGAGGTAGAAGTTACAGGAACAGCGAAAGCAACGGCAGGATGGCGCATGTACGTTCCGGCTACTCAAAGTGTGATCTACGAAAACTATTTTTCCTGGAAGAAGATCTGGCGCGAGCGATCAACGAATCCGATTGATGCAGCAGCGCGATTGATCAAGCCAAACCAAGCATTGATGGATGTCAGTTGGGCAACTGGAAACGAATTCGGAATGCGCATCGTTCCTTTGTACTACTGGGAAAACCGCTCCATGTACAAAGGTAAAAAAGGCGATATGGAACGTGGCGAACGTCAGGCATTGGCCAAAGACTGGGAAGGCGCTATTGAAACTTGGAAGATCGCTTACGATGCCAGCATGAAATCAAAAGTTCGTGCAAAAGCAGCGTTCAACTTGGCCTTGGCTTACGAAGTTATGGGAGATCTGAAAATGGCGCAGAAATGGGTGCAAACATCCTACGTGGAGCGCGATACAGACGAGGCATTGCGTTATGGGGATGTTTTGGACCAGCGCATTCGTGAACAAGATCGTTTGCAGGAGCAGATTGAAAACGGTTCAGAAAACAAATGATGCATCCAGTAATCGCATTAATAGCGGTCGTTTTCTGACCGCTTTTTTTGTGCATAACTTTTCCATTTAATTTTGAATTGCGTTGCTCAAAAAACTTTCATTCATTAACTTTGCACTATGTCAGAATTCGTTGTATCGGCTAGGAAATATCGTCCGCAGACCTTCGACACCGTTGTGGGTCAGAAGTCGATCACGAACACCCTGAAAAATGCCATCAAGAACCACCATTTAGCGCAAGCTTTTCTATTCTGTGGTTCGCGAGGAGTTGGTAAAACTACCACCGCCCGAATCTTGGCCAAAACCTTGAATTGTTTCAACCGTTCAGAGTCCATCGAAGCTTGTGACCAATGCGATAGCTGCAAGTCATTCAATGAGGGAGCATCGTTGAACATTTACGAATTGGATGCTGCATCGAACAACGGTGTGGATCACATTCGCGAATTGATCGATCAAGTGCGCATTGCTCCGCAATTGGGAAGTCACAAAGTGTATATCATCGACGAGGTCCACATGTTGTCAACGTCCGCGTTCAATGCCTTTTTGAAGACCTTAGAGGAGCCGCCTGCACACGCGATCTTTATCTTGGCGACAACGGAGAAACACAAGATCTTACCAACGATCCTTTCACGCTGTCAGATCTTCGACTTCCAACGTATCAAAGTGAAGGATATCGCGGATCATTTGGCAAACGTAGCAACGAAGGAAGGAATTACTGCTGATCCGGATGCCTTACATGTAATTGCGCAAAAAGCTGACGGGGCCTTGCGTGATGCACTTTCCATCTTCGATCAGATCGTAAGTTTCTGCGGCACAACGATCACGCACAAGGACGTATTAGAGAACCTGAACATTCTGGATCATGATTACTATTTCAAAGTAGTTGAGAATGCCCTGAATGAAGATATCCCGGCCAATTTGTTGTTGTTCAACGACGTGATGGAAAAAGGTTTTGATGCCCACCATTTCGTGGTAGGATTGGCCGATCATTTCCGCAGTTTGTTGGTTTGTAAAGATCCACGCACGGCAACGCTTTTAGAAGTTGGAGAAGCAACTGAAAAATTATTTGTTGATCAAGCCAAAAAAGTGGATGCAAACATCTGCGTTCGTGCACTTGCCGTTTTGAGTCGCACCGATGTTGGCATCCAAGAATCAGCGTTTGCTGGTCGAAATGGCCCTCATGCAATTGTGTTCGCTGAAAGCTGAGCAGGAAAAAAAAAATCCCTGACTGATCCGGTAGCGATCATTCCTTACGCCGGACAAAGCTTGCGGAATGAAGCACCGAAACATGTCAACAAGCCTGATGCCACTCCTCCACCCCGTGCCTTCAATGTAAAACCGGAAGCCAAAGTACTTGCTGCACCAACCGGTCAATTGAATTCGACGAATGTTTCGATCAATCAGTTAATCCACCAGCAGCAAACCAAACAGCAGCAACAGCATTCAGACCTTCCGAGAAATCCATTCCATAAAGATGATGTTGTACGTCTTTGGAAAATGATGGCACATACCTTGAAATTAGGTGGACAGGAGCAAGTCTACCACGTCATGATCAAACGAGACCCTGTGCAGGTGGATGAGATCACTTTCGTGTTCGAGGTTGACAATGCAATTCAACAAAGTCGACTGGAGTCCGGTATGGACCAGATCTTGGAATTCATTCGCAAAGAGATCCAGAATTACGACTTAAATTTCTCCATTTCGATAAGCGAACACGTGGAGGATGACTTGAAATTCCTGACAGGTAACGACCGTTTCGAAAAACTAGCACGCAAAAATTCCAACCTATTCGACCTCAGAAATCGTTTTAACTTGGACATTGATTATTGATGATGAAAAAATATTTGTTCCTATTAACCCTTCCTTTATTGATTAATTGTGAGGGTGCACCCACACCAGAAGCAACAAGCCCGGAAGATGCCGAAGCAAAAATTCCTTTAGACGATCGCTTGAAACGCGATGTTGAAGCAGCTTTGGAAATTCCAGCTACCGAAAAATACGTATTCAAGATCTACAAGTCCCATCTAAACAACGACTCCATTTTGGATGCAATTGTTACGGTAAACCGTATGGATTATGCGATCGATCAGGCAATTAAATCAAAAACAGAAGCCAAGGCTGCAGAATTGGGATACATGGGGAATTACAATTTCTTCTTTTACTACGACGGTGCTTTAGACCAACTTTCCGTGCCTCTTCCCATTGCTTCGTCTCCGGGAAGACCACTTGATATCAGTTTTGAACCCATCGTTTCACCAACTAAAAATGATCTGATCGTCGAATACCGCATTCGCAACTCAGCATGGCGATCGTATTATACGGTCATCAACGAACACGACTTGGTATTAGCATTCCGTTGGAAAGTATTCGATTATGCAGGTGAAGAAAAACCGGAAGCGATTAAACACGATTTTGTAGAGTCAAAAGCTGGAATTGGAAAAGACATTGCGCTTTACACCTCTTCGATAGATGATTACAATCCGAATATTGGTGACATCTACAAATACGAACCGAAGATCACGAAAAAAGGAACCCTGGAATTCTTGTTCTACTTTGATCCGCGGGTAGCCAAATTCCGCTTATATCCGGATGGTCCGGGTAGTGATTTTGCCCGTCAACAAGCCAAAAACAAAGATAAATGACGTCCCTAGAAGGACACATATCGGTAACAAAAGCACTCCGATTCCGTGAATTTCAACACGGAGAACACGTGGAGCAAATTGTATACGCGCTTCATGGATACGGACAATTGGCAGAGTTTTTCATCCGAAAATTTATACAAGAACCTCTTAAAAATACTTTGATCGTTGCGCCGGAAGGCATGCACCGATTTTATCTTCAAGGCAGTTCCGGGCGTGTGGGCGCATCTTGGATGACCAAAGAATGGCGCGAACAAGACATACAAGAGAACATCGATGCGTTAAACGAATTGTTTGCTCATTTCATTACGCTACATCCAAAAGCCAGAGTGATCGTTTTAGGATTCTCACAAGGAGGAGCAACAGCGTCACGCTGGGTAGCAGCCGGACAGATCTCGTGTAGTCATTTCATATCGTGGGCCAGCGTATTCCCGCCGGATCTGGATTCGGACGTTATGCGCAACTTGAAGATGAGTCGTAGTTTCTGTTTAGGAAATGAAGATCCCTATTTCAATGAAGAGGATGCTGAAAAGACAATCGATTTTTACCGAAATTTGTCTTTCGATGTACACACGTATATTGGAAAACACGATATTGAACCAAGTTTATTGGCAAAACTGTTGCAACATGAATAAGATACTTTCCATAATATTTTTAGGTGTATTTGCCTTAACTACTTCCGCACAGGAAGATACCGAACTTTACGAATCTGACATTGAAGAACCGACAAAAGCGGAATTAGATCATACTTCCGAAATAGGATTAGATCTACAATTTCATGCTAGTTCCGTTGGTGGAACTGTGGGAGCCGGACTGAAATATGGATACATGCTCAATCCGAATTTAGTTGTTGGCCCCAGCATTCGTTTACATCGTTCCTGGTACAACTTTCAAGGCATCAAGAGCAGTTGGAATATATACGGCGGTGGAGCATTTGCGCATTACCGCATGTACAATTACTTCTTTGTTGGTGGCGAATTCGAAATGCTTTCAAC
>CAYLJB010000128.1:0-7542 GCA_964383785.1 uncultured Fluviicola sp. | reverse complement strand
ATCTGCGCCACCCAATCGTATTCGTGTTGCTTGGTCAGCATGCGGTAGTGCTCAACATCCTGAAAAATGGTCATTGCTATGACGATCGGCAAGGTGATTAGCAAATTGAACTTGAAGATTTTCCCGATGTGCACGCGGTAAAACGAGAAGGTATCTGAAAAGATGGCTCCAAAATCGCGAAGCTTTGTCAGTACAAAGTGATTCTTATAGGTTTTTACCGGAACTTCTTGTTCGTGCACCAATTCCGGATATTTGCGCGCAACGATGATGGGGTAGATGATGTAATAGAAAATAATCAAACCAAAGGAGCACAAGATGATCGTCCACTTGGACCACTCCGTCAAAGACTGGTAATTGTGGGTGACGAAACTTTCCAAGAACCCGGCCATGATCAGGAAGGGAACTAAACTCATCATGATCTTCAGTCCGCGTTTGGCGCTCAGTTGAAGTCCTTGCAAGCGGGTGTAAGAACCTGGGAAGAGCAAGCCATTTCCGAGTGTAATTCCTGCACCACCGGCGATCACGATGGAAGAGATCTCAAACGCTCCGTGAATCCAGATCCCCAAGAATGAGGTTAGCAAGAGTCCTTTCAATTGGAAGAAATATTGAAAAGAACCCAACATGATCGCGTTGTTGAAAATGAAAATGTGTGTTCCGATCGTAAAGAATACTCCGAAAATGAAGGTGTAAAAGGCCACTTTTATATTGTTCATGGTAATCTGAAAGAACATGGCCCATTGATTGTCGTCATGGTACACGCCGAGCGGATCGCCTTTGGCAATATTTTTCAAGGTCATTTCCACGTAGCCATCACCCATGATCAAACGCGGGAAGTCCGGATTGGTATGGGTTGTAACTGCTCCTACGATTGCCCAAAACAAAAAGACGAACAAGGCAAACAACAAGCTTTTACGCGAACGGTAGATCTCCAAGGGCAAGGATGTTTTCCAAACCGTGAAAAATTTCCGGAAAGAATCGCTACGTTCTTTGTGCACTAAATTGTGAATGCCCTGTGCGATCTGATTCAAGTAGACGCGTACCGTTCTGCGGTTGTAAAACGTTTGGACGTAACTCAAGTCATCCGTGATGTCTGAATACAAATCTGCAAGTTCCTCCGGATCACCGGCATCGTTCGCGGCCAATTGCTGAAAACGTTGCCATTTCTTCTTGTTTTGTTCTATGAAGGAGGTTTCTTTCATGATAGGTAGGCTAAAATAACTAAATTCCCTATTCGTGGAATCATTGACTGCCTAATTTGTCTGAAAAAAAGTCCGCGCGGTTTCAGCCACGATTTTCTTAGCGCTTGCGACCTGTGTGGGAGATCTCTAGTTTACCGATCTTTAGGAAAAATCCGCCTTTCTCTTCCTTCGTTTTTTTGGCAGTCTTCAGGTCGATCGGTGTATTCAATTTATCTGACAGTACGCTGGTTACCATCGCGATTGGATTACTCATACGATCTTTCACCAAAGCCATGTCCTGATCGTTCGGCGTTGTTTCCGGATTCAAGGTCACTTTGTTCGGTCCGGGTAAATTCGGTGGTAAACTACCATCGTTGTTAGCCAGGTTCATCGGACTGTTATTCGAAGGTGCCTGCTGAATACTCGGTTGTTGTACCGGCGTTTTGATCACAGGCGCTCCCGGTTGTTTTATATTTGGCTTCAAGGTGCCATTCTGGATCGGTTGGATTGTTGTGTTCCCATCCGTTTGACTTTGCGTATTCTTCCATTCTGAACGTGGCATTTTAGCAGTAAAAGCAGCATTTGTTCCCGGACCAAATTCGCGATCATTGCCAATGCCCAAAGTAACGAACAGCGCTATTCCTGCAGCCATGGCAGCCACACCCGACCACCAAAGCGGAATGATAGCTCCACCTTTGCGATACAATACCTGCTTATCGGTTTGCTCCTGCATGTTTGGCGCAATATGCGCTTGGGCGTATAAGTGTGCTTCTTGTTTCCACAGCGGATTGGAAGTGATCCATGCTTCAAGGGCTTTCTTTTTCTGATCGCTTAGTAAACCTTCTGAATCGGCAATTAAAAGTCCTTCCAGGTTTTCCGGTAGAATAGCTGTGTCGTCGTAATCGCGTTTCAAGGCCATTTTCTCTACAGATGAAAGCATCGTGACTTCATCTACAAGGGTGAATTCCGGAAGCAAGTCGTCCTCCAATTGCAATTCCGGATGTTCTGCCAAGAATTTTTCAAATGCAGCACGGTCCGCATCGGAAAGATTACCTTCCAGATAATCGAGGTAAAATGCCTCGTAATTTTCCAATGTTATCAATGCTTTCATGCGACTAATTCTACTGACTTTAAAACTGACTTCAGTGCCTGACGAGCGCGGAAAATATACACTTTCACTTGTGCATCCGTCAATCCGGTGATCTCAGCGATCTCTTCATACGAGTAACCCTCATAATCACGCAATAACACCACCGATTTTTGAATTTCAGGTAAGGTGTCCAAGGCTTCGTGAAGTACCCGTTGTACATCGAAATGGTGGTGGTCTCCTTTGTTGCCAATAGGTTCAACACCTTCGATCGAAGCAGAGCGATTTTCCTTTTTCAGCAAGTCGATCATACAGTGGTAGGCACTCGTGAACAAATAAGACTTCGCTTTTTCGGCCTGGATGCTTTCGTGTCGCTCCCACACCTTTGCGTAAGTCTCTTGCACCACGTCGTCTGCCAGCATTTTGTTGCGTACGTGTTTCAGTACGAAACGATAGATGCTATCGGCATACAAGTCTACGGCTGTATTGAATTCTTTTGCTGTCATGTAACACTCGTCGGTCATAAGACTAACTTGTTCCGATAAAGTTACAGCGAATTGAAAAAAAAATAAAAAAACTTTGAATTCCCCATCAAACGGAGATTATTGCTCATTCGGTAAAACTTTCAAGCGGCTTTAACTGTTTGACTAGTGTATGATGAATGAGGTAAGTTTCGTTTTTCCGCATCAGTTGTTTCGTCAAAATCCCTGTTTGGCAAAATCGCGTCGGGTGTTTCTGATCGAAGACGACCTGTTCTTTTCCGAATTGCCTTTTCACAAACAGAAGATCATGCTGCATCATGCATCCATGCAATTCTACAAAGATTACTTGATGCAAAAGGGATACAGAGTGACTTACATCGATCATCCAACTTATGGCGGCATGGAGACTTTCTTCAAGCGCGTGTTGGAAAACGAAGTATATGTGATCCATGTTTGTGACCCGGTAGATTACCTGTTGAAACGACGTTTGATTCGCTTTGCGGAACGCTATAATAAGCGTTTGGTTTGGTACGATAGTCCGAATTTCCTGAACAGTCACGAACGGAATTCGAGCTTATTGCAAGGCAAAAAGAAGCTCTTTCTCGCAGATTTTTATAAAAATCAGCGTTTACATTTTGGCATTTTGGTGCAAAACGGTAAGCCGGAAGGCGGACAATGGAGTTTTGACAATGAAAACCGAAAGGCCTTGCCAAAGCAAATTCAAGTGCCAGCTTATTTTGGCGCGCCTTCCAATCAGTATGTAGAGCGGGCTAAAATTTATGTTGTTCAACATTTTCCCAATAATCCGGGAGAAGTGGAGACTTTCTGCTATCCGGTAACTTTCGACGATGCGGATGAACAACTGGTGAAATTTTTCGGGGAACGCTTCTATGGCTTTGGGACATATCAAGATGCGTTTAGCGACCAGCACCCGTTTTTGTTTCACTCCATTCTTTCTCCCGCTTTGAATTGTGGTTTGTTGGATCCGGGTCAGGTGGTAGATGCGGCGTTGTTGGCGTATCAGGAAGATTTGGCTCCCTTAAATGCCGTGGAAGGTTTTATAAGGCAAGTGATCGGTTGGCGCGAGTTTGTTCGAGCCGTTTACGAGGAAAAAGGTGTGGAGCAGCGTACACGCAATTATTGGGGTTTTCATGAATCGATGGAACGACTGGAACAGTTTGAACCCTTTCAACGGGGGATGAAAAAACTGGAGAAATTTGCATATGCGCATCACATTGAGCGTTTAATGTTACTCGGAAACCTCTGCACCTTGTTTCGCATACATCCGGATGAAGTGTATCGCTTTTTTATGACTTATTTCATCGATGCCTACGATTGGGTGATGGTTCCGAACGTTTATGGCATGACCTTACATGCTGATGGCGGATTGATGACTACCAAACCCTACATTTCAGGTTCGAATTACGTTAAGAAACAAGGCTTGCAATTGAGCGAGCAGGATGCTAAGCATTGGGATGCGTTGTTTTGGTCGTTCATAGCTGATCATGCCGCCTTCTTTGAGGCCAATCCACGCATGAAGCCGATGGTATCCACCTGGAATCGCTTTTCGCGTGAAAAACAGATCGAGATCCGGAGTCACTTGCGCAAAGAATATGTCTGATCACGAATTCTGATTTGTGGTATATTTGCCCCATGCGTCATGTAATCTGGCTCTTCTTATTACTTCCTGTTTTGATGGTGTGCTCCAACGGCAAACGATCAGACATGAATGTGTATGCTGCAAATCACGCAGCAATCGAATACTTTGGTCGTTTTGATTTTTCCGAAAAAGAACGCCCGAAAGTTTGGAATCCGGGGGCGTACGTCCGCTTTACTTTTTCGGGAACACGCTGCGAATTGACTTTGATCGATGAAATGCGCTATGGATCCTATCACAATTACATCAGTATTGTTGTAGACGGTGGCAAACCGAAACGCATCAAGTTGACAGATCGGATCAATGAGTTGGTGTTGGCTGAAGGTTTGGCAGAAGGTGAACATGAGGTACTCATTTGTAAGGATACTGAAAGTAATATTGGATTCATTCAGTTTGGGGAAATTCGCTGTGATCAATTGGTGGAGAGAGCACGATCCAAGAAACCTATCATCGAGTTCATCGGTGATTCTATTACTTGTGGAAATGGAAATGACACGGTGGCTATTCCTTGTGGAAAAGGGGAGTGGTACGATCAGCACAACGCATATTTAGCTTATGGACCCTTGACAGCGCGTACCTTGGATGCGGAATATTTATTGAGTTCTTTTTCCGGGATTGGAGTGTATAAAAGTTGTTGTGGGATCAAATACCAGATCGATGATATTTACCATCAGCTGGATTTGCAAGCCCTGGGTAAGACCTGGAAGAATACCACTCTTGTGCCCAATGTGGTGTGTATTACTTTAGGTCAGAATGACGGAGTAGCAGAAAAGCCTGGTAAATTTGTTGCAGCCTACTTGCGTTTCTTAAAGACCATTCGCGCCAACTATCCGGATGCTCAGATCGTTTGTTGTTCCAGTCCGATGGCTTCTAACGAGCTTAAAAAATACCACGCCAAATACATCCCGGCCATTGTGGATCAAGCCAAACGTAAAGGAGAAAAGCAAATTTCTTATTTCTTGTACACAGGTCAATACCGCAGCGGTTGTGGCTCGCACCCTACCTTAAGCGAGCATGCCAAGATGAGTGAGGAATTGGTTGTCCATCTCAAAAACACATTCGTGTTATTTAACCTGGATTAACATGACGCAAACGTCGTCTGTTTGTTCAACATCGCCACGCCAAGATAAGAAGGTGCTTTCGAGCAAGCTATTTAGATCCTCTAAGGAGTGATCCGCGTGATCAAGTAGCAATTGTTTCAAGGTAGCATACTTGAACTTTTTATTCTTGGGTCCACCAAATTGATCGGCATAACCATCCGAGAAGGCAATGATCAAATCGTTCGTTTCGCATTGGAAATCCTGCGTTTGGAATGGTGTTGCTCCCTCGTACTGACCGATTGGTTGCTTATCTGGTTTGAGTTCGATGAGTTCATTATTGCGGATGATCCACAGCGGATTATTGGCACCACTCCACAGAAGTTTTTTTGTTTCCGGATCGATACACCCTACGCTGATATCCATGCCATCCTTTACGGTGCTCGCATCGCGGTTAAGAGATTGGATCACTTTAGAACGAACGAGATCCAGAAAAGGACCCGTTTCCAGATCCGGCTTCTCGAGTAAGGTTTGGTTCATGGCATTCACGCACAAGACGGATACCATCGCTCCCGGTACGCCATGTCCGGTACAATCGGCAACGGCAAACCAATGTCCGCGTTTCGTCTTGTCCACCCAATAAAAATCTCCAGCAATGATGTCTTTTGGAATGTAAAGCACCGTATTCTGCGGGAAGAGTGTTTGCATATTTGCAGAACTCGGCAAGAGTGCTTCTTGAATGAAACGCGCATAGTGGATAGAGTCCAGAATTTCCTTGTTCTTTTCCACCACCAATTCCTTTTGTTCAGACAATTCTTTTGTGCGTTCAATCACTTTATCTTCCAACGATTCGTAGCTGGCTTTCAACTGGTGGATCATTTTATTGAAGTTGGCAGCCAATTGTTCAAGCTCGCTGCTACCTCCAGCTGCCACTTGTGTGTCCAGATTTTCGCTGGAAATGGAAAGTGTTTGTTGAGAAAGGGAACGGATCGGGTTGGCAATTTTTCGTGCGCGCCAGATCATGAGGATCAAAATACTTCCGATCGATAATAAAAAGATCAAAGAAAAGCGCCAGAGCAATTCGCTAAATAGTTGTTTTTCCTGAGAATCGTTGATCTCCACAGCTAGGATGTATCCGGCATAAAGTTTCGAATCGCGTACGGGTATGAAGAAGAGATCCCAGCGTTCCTTGAAGCGTGTTTCCGGTCGGTCAATATCTAACTGCTGGTTTTTTCTTTCTTCCAAACAGCGCAGATATCCTTTGATGAAGGTGAGGTCTTTCAAGCGTACATCCGGACTACCTTTCACACCTAAGTAAAGTTCCACGTTTACGAAGGCAGAGAATCGTTTTTTAAGCGTAGAGATGCGTTGGAGCAAAAGATCTTGGTAGGCAGTTGCCTCATCCGAATAGCTTCCCAGCTCGATGATGTAGCGCTTGTCGGCTGTAGGAAGGAATGCATATTTCTTGATCTTACCGGTTTTCATTTCCAATCCAAAGCGATCTTCCTTGAAAACATTATTCTTCCGGATATCGTTGAAAAAGGTGTTGTATGAAGCGTTTAACTTCGCAAAGTCGAGTCCCAAATCCGGTTTAAACGTAGTATTTACGATCACTTGACGCTGATCGATGAGGTAAATATGTTCGTAGGCAGTGTCGATTCCCAATGCTTTACTCAATTGGAACAGATTGATCTTTTTGGGGTCTTGGTATTTCAAGGCATCACGCAACTGGTAGGCGTGTTGTTTCATTGGCCCGATGAACGCCCGTTCGTGCTGGCGCATCGCATAGTCGAAGTAATACGTCAGATTCTTGGTTTCTTCGAGGATATTCTTCTCTTGTTGAGCGAGAGTTTCATCCAGCTTTTCCTGATTGTATCGAAAGATAAGGAAGAATACGGCCAAGAGCACAGCTACAACCGGCATGAGCAGGTTGAGCAGTAGTTGCTGAATGATCGTTTTATTCCGGAGAGAGGTCAACACGCAGTGAAGATAATGAAAATGAAAAGAGTGGTACAAAAAAAGGGCACTTCAAAAGTGCCCTTCTTGGTATTTTATCGGATTAAAACTCAAACGTTTCCATGAATTTCGTGGTGAAGTTTCC